>JACNIG010000124.1 GCA_014383215.1 Candidatus Desulfatibia vada
GAGACGGTGCCAAAAGTGTAGATGTGCTGACACTGGCACACGCTTTATAAAGAATTACTTCAAGGGAAGGGGAGTTTTTGCTGTAAAACCGCTCAATGGATAATCATATTTTAAACCGTGTGAACTCGTATATAAAGGTTCGTAAAGAAAGAACAGAAGCTTTTGCAATAATATTAATTGTTTTGCTGAACGACCAGTGCTCGCTTGCGATGGCAGCTTTTGGCAATACGTCTGTTCTTTCTAACGATCCTTAACATACTCAAACAGCACACGCTTCAAAATCTGATCATCCATTTCGCTGATGAAGCGGCTTTTATAAAAAATGCCGACTGCTCAATTAATTTTTGGTGATATATGGTAAAGAAAATCTTAAAAATAGAAGATATTGTTCAAAAGGCCAACACACTGCGCCGGTCTGGAAAACGTTTGGTGTTTACCAATGGATGCTTTGACATACTGCATGTGGGTCATATTCGCTATCTGGCGGATGCCAGGTCCAAAGGGGATGTTTTGGTGGTGGGATTGAATTCCGATGAATCTGTAAAAATTATCAAGGACGAAAATCGGCCGATCATGAACCAGGAACAGCGGGCAGAGATCCTGGCCGGCCTGTGGTGTGTGGATTATATAACAATTTTTAATGAGCCCGATCCGTTAAAACTGATCAAGGTCATAATGCCTGATGTACTGGTAAAAGGGGCCGACTGGAGAGAACAGGATATCATTGGGGCTGATGTTGTCAAAGCCGGCGGAGGGGAAGTGGTGAGGGTTTCAGTTGTTCCCGATATTTCAACCTCCCGGATCATAGAACGGATTGTTAAAAGGTATGGATTCACGGAGCCAATGGAGTGATTGAAAAGCATATAGATGGTGTTTCGTTTTTCCAATTTCCAAAGCTTACCGGGCTTGCCGATGTCCGTCATGGTATTTTTACAAGAAACGCCGGAGAAAGCATAGGTGTGTACCGGAGTTTGAATGTAAGTTTCGGTGTCGGAGATGAAAGTCGTAATGTTAAACAAAACCGGAGAATTATTTCACGATGTATAGGGGGAGGCGACCTTGTTTTCATCGATCAGGTTCACGGGACCCGAGTTCTGACTTTTAACAATGAGAGTGAAGTCGGTAATGCGGTTGCGGCAGATGATTTTTCTCAAGATTCACATGCATACATTAAGCATGGAAAGAATGGCGACAATGCATCTGGTTCCAGTGATAACCTTGTTGGTGATGCCATGGTGACGAACGTTCGCGGGAAATTTCTGGCAATGCAAGTGGCCGATTGCCAATCCGTGCTTATGTATGAGCCTGTTCGGCAGGTGATCGCTAATGTTCACGCCGGGTGGCGCGGCAGCATTAAGAATATAGTCGGCCGTACAATAAAGACAATGGAACGAAAATTCGGCTGTTGTTCCCGGAATATTGTGGCGGGAATCAGCCCGTCCCTTGGATCGTGCTGTGCGCAGTTTGTTAACTATCAAAAAGAAATCCCTGCAATGTACTGGAAATACAAAGATGATAGAGATCATTTCGATTTCTGGTCCATAAGTCGCGACCAGCTTTGCGATGCAGGCGTCTTGATTGAAAACATAGATGTAAGTCAGGTTTGTACAAAGTGTGATACCGGCAATTTTTTTTCTTTTCGTGGAGAAAAAAACACCGGTAGATTTGCATCCGTTATTGGGCTGGCATAGATCTTATGGTCAAACTTTTGGGTTAGTAAGTGCACTATTTTTAAGCGCTTATTTTATGATGATGGACAAGATGCCCGATGCTGGATGCTCGATGCTGGACAGGTAAAAGATACACATTTATTGTTTTATGCAGTATCGAGCATCCAGTATCCAGTATCCAGTATCATATGTTTGTTATTATCTATCCCCCACCATAAGGGATAGAAATGCAATGAAATATTAATGTAACAGGAAGAAAGAGCAATGTTTCAAGAAAATGTTCAGATTCTGTGGAATAAAAAGATAGGGCCTTCATATTATTGCATTGGTTTAACCTGTCACGAGGGCTATGGCATGGCCAAACCCGGGCAGTTTATCATGCTGCGCCTTCCGGCAAAGACTGCCCCATTCCTGCGGCGCCCTTTTTCTATCCACAGGATTATAACCACCGACGACCGCGCAACGGGCATAGAACTGCTTTACAAGGTAGTCGGAGACGGAACTGACAAGCTTTCAAGATGCCGGCAAGGTGATAGTGCAGATATTCTGGGCCCGTTAGGCAATGGCTTCTCTGTCTTTGATAACTATCAACGTATCGCTATAGTTGCCGGCGGCATCGGGGTTGCTCCCATGCTTTTTTTGGCTATAGCTTTGCAAACAAAAGGTGTTGATCTTTCGAAATGTACCGTTTTCCTGGGTGGGAACTCGACGGATGATTTGCTGTGCATGGATGATTTCAACCGCTTGGGAATTCGGACACATATTACTACAGACGACGGCAGCACAGGAGACCAGTGTTTTGTTACCCACCCGCTGGAGATGGCTCTGGAGAAGAACCTGGCGGATATTATTTACGCCTGCGGTCCAATGGAGATGCTTAAATGTGTTGTCGGGATAGCTGAAAAACACAATATACCGTGCCAGATATCCATAGAAACAATTATGGCTTGCGGCATGGGGGCATGCCTTGGGTGTGCCGTTGAAAAAAAAGACGATGCATCCATATATATGCATGCCTGTATGGATGGGCCTGTTTTTGACGCCGACTCCCTAAAATTTAATTGACTTGTGCAAAATCATGTGTTAGGAACTCACCTTTCATACGGTCCATCTGGGGGCTATTTCTTGTCCTAAAAGGCGTTCTTTTGCATGAAAAAAGAGAGCTTACGTACTCTCAAGGATCTGGCATATTACAGTAGTCTTGGATTGTCGGTGGTCCTTTCAACATTTATCGGGCTGGCTGTAGGTATATACCTTGACCGCAGGGTATTTAATACAACACCATGGCTTACGTTGATTTTTCTTGGGCTTGGGATTGCAGCAGGATATAGAAATATTGGATTTGCAATAAAAAAAAGCAGAAAACTCTGAACAGGAAAGATATACTTTGGAGATTCAGCAGCGCATCTTGAAATTCGTTACCCGTGCAAATTGGATCTTGTTATTTGCTGCCAGTATCCTCGGGTTCGCCTTATTGACGCCTGATGTTGCGCGGGGGATTTTATTTGGGGGCCTGATCGTCACCGTCAATTTCCACTTGCTGTCCCGCACGCTGAAAACGGCCCTCGCTCCTCCTCATCTTTCCTCGTTGAGTTCTGTTTTGGCTAAATATTATCTTCGCTTTATTGTTAGCGGTTTCATTATATTTGTGCTTATATCCGGTCACTATGTTGATCCTTTCGGTCTGTTTATCGGTCTTTCGGTTGTGGTTGTTAGTATAACTATAGCAACCACGTGCGAATTAAAACATCACATTTTCAAGGAGGCAACTTAAGGTGGAACATCCCTATCTTTTTTTTGTAAAGCTGTTTGAAGCGATCGGCCTTGGACATTTTGCACATGCCTATCCCCATGTCATTTATTCTTGGGTGGTTATGATCATACTTATTGCTCTCAGTGCGTTAGCCGCCAAGAGCGTGACACTGATTCCTTCAAAAGCACAGAACGTATTTGAACTTCTCATTTCCGGAATGGAAGAATTTATGATTGAAATCGCCGGAGAAGAAAGCCGGTGGCTCTTTCCCCTCATAGCTACGGTATTTATTTATATTTTTGTATCCAATATGATCGGGCTCGTACCCGGATTTATGCCGCCGACTGCCAGTCTGAACACAACGTTATCCTGTGCTCTGGTTGTAGTTATTTTTACCCATGTTATCGGTATTAAATATCACGGCGCAGCGTATATAAAGCATTTTATGGGCCCGGTATGGTGGATGATCCCCATTATATTCCCCATTGAAGTCATCGGCCATGTGGCACGGATTTTGTCACTGACATTTAGGTTGTTTGGCAACATGATGGGTCATGAACTGGTGTTAATGATCCTTTTCGGTCTGGCCGGTGCCTTTTTTGCTCCGCTGCCCATCATGGCCCTGGGTATTTTTGTTGCCCTGGTACAGGCTTTTGTTTTCTTTCTACTTTCAATCATGTACTTTGCCGGTGCCATGGAACATGCCCACTGATTAGACGGTGATGGACTTGCAAAAAGTCACAGAACGACTTCTTGCGCATTCATCATATATAATAAAAGAAGCAAAATCTTTGTTTGTTAATAATGGGAGAAAGGGAAGAAGCCCATTAAAAATCTAAAAGGAGGAGAGTAGAGTATGGAAGCACAAGCATTACAGTTTTTCATTGCTAGCGTAACTGCGGCTGGTTTCGGGATTGCAATTGCCGCCTTTGGTTGTGGTATTGGGCAAGGAATTGGTCTGAAGTCTGCCGTCGAAGGCATTGCCAGGAATCCCGAATCTTCGGGCAAAGTAACGGTTACCATGCTGATTGGTCTGGCGATGATCGAATCGCTGTGTATTTACGCGTTGGTTGTTGCTCTGATTCTTATTTATGCGCATCCGCAGGCAGAGGCGATTGCCAAGTTGTTTGGCGCCGGACACTAACAGTAAATCTATAAGTAAACAAAAGCAGGGCCGTGCCCGTAAAAGGGCGCGGCCCTGTTTTATTTTAAGGCAAGACTTTTTTTAAAAACTGCCCGGTGTAGGACTGCTTGACGCTTGCGATCTCTTCCGGGGTGCCGCAGGCGACAATGCCGCCGCCGTCATCTCCACCTTCAGGACCCAGATCGATGATGTGGTCGGCGGTTTTGATAACGTCCAAATTGTGTTCGATCACGATAACCGTATTCCCCGTTTCAACAAACCGGTTCAGCACATTAAGAAGTCTACGGATGTCGTCCGTATGGAGACCCGTGGTCGGCTCATCAAGGATGTAGACGGTTTTCCCCGTGCTTTTTTTACTCAGCTCCCGCGATAGCTTAACCCGCTGAGCCTCGCCGCCGGAAAGAGTTGTGGCTGATTGTCCGATCTGGATGTATCCCAGGCCTACATCGACCAGGGTTTGAAGTTTTTGCCTAATCTTATGGATCTTTCCAAAGAAGTCGAGTGACTGATTTACGGTCATATCGAGGATGTTGGCAATGTTTTTCCCCTTATATCTGATCTCAAGGGTTTCACGGTTGTATCTTTTGCCGCGACAGACATCGCAGGTAACATAAACATCCGGTAGAAAATGCATTTCTATCTTAATAATTCCGTCGCCCCTGCAGGCTTCACATCTTCCGCCTTTTACATTGAAACTGAACCGTCCGGGCTTGTAACCCCGCATACGGGCTTCGGCGGTTCTGGAAAAAAGCTCCCTGATATATGTAAATACACCGGTATACGTTCCAGGATTGCTGCGGGGTGTTCTTCCAATGGGAGACTGGTCAATATGTATCACCTTATCAATATACTCGAGTCCAAGGATATGGTCATGGGTGCCCGCCTGAATTCTGGCATGATAAAGCCTCTGGGAAAGTACATTATAAAGAGTTTCCAAAACGAGTGTAGATTTTCCGGAGCCTGATACGCCGGTGACGCAGGTGAAACAGCCAAGGGGAAACTCCACGTCGATTTTTTTGAGGTTATTTTGCGAGGCTCCTGCGATGATTAGTTTCTTCCCCTGCCCGCGGCGACGATTAGATGGAATTTCGATGCGCTTTTTACCTGAAAGATATTTGCCGGTCAATGACCGGTCTTCTTCAAGAAGCGCTTCAGGCGCTCCCGAAAATACTATCTGCCCGCCTTTCACCCCGGCACCGGGTCCCATGTCGATGACCTGATCGGAAGATCTTATGGTCTCTTCATCATGTTCAACAACCAGCACCGTATTGCCAAGATCACGCATTTGCTTTAATGTTGCTAATAGGCGCAGGTTGTCTCTCTGATGCAGTCCAATGCTCGGTTCATCCAGAACGTATAGAACTCCGGTCAGCTTAGAACCGATTTGGGTCGCAAGACGTATGCGCTGACTCTCACCACCGGAAAGAGTATATGCCTGCCTGTCAAGGGTAAGATAAGAAAGCCCGACATTTTCAAGAAAGCCGAGACGATCATTGATTTCTTTAAAAATTCTTTTGGCAATGATCGCTTTTTTGCCGCCAAGATTCATTTCTTTAAAAAAACGGCGCGCTTTTGCTACTGAAAGCGCCGTAATTTCGAATATGGCCAGATTATCTATTTTTACAGACCTGCTGGCTTTGTTTAGTTTGGTACCTGCGCATTCCGTACAAGGTCGAAAATTCATATAACGCTTAATTTCCTCCCTGGATTGGTATGATTCTGTTTCCAGGTAACGTCGCTGAAGGTTTGGCATAATGCCTTCAAAGCGTTTTTTATAAGTATAACGGCGACTGCTGCGTTCAAAATAGAAAGTAATGCGCTCATTTTTTGAGCCATATAAGAGGATCTTTTTAAAGTGGTTCGGAAGATCCTTATAAGGTGTGTATATATCAACGCCATAGTGTTCTGTCAGAGCGTCTAAAAACTCAAAAAAATGCATGGTGTTTCTGTGAGCCCAAACTGCAACAGCGCCTTCTCTTAATGAGAGCTCACGGTTTGGAATGATAAGGTCAGGATCAAATTCTGTGGATGAACCCAACCCGTCACATTTTGGGCATGCTCCCTGGGGCGAGTTAAACGAAAAGCTTGCAGGAGTAAAATCGGGATAGCTGATACCACATGTGATACATGCTGATTTCTCACTAAAAAGGACCGGTTGTCCGCCTGGGACATCCACAGTGACGAGACCTTCTGAAAGAGACATGGCCAGCTCTAAAGAGTCGGCAAGTCGATTTTCAATCCTTTTTTTTACGATTAAACGATCTACAACCACATCAATGGTATGCTTTTTATTTTTATCAAGCTTGCCGATTTCTTCGATTTCCAAGATTGCACCATCTATGCGGACCCGGGCAAAGCCATCCTTTTTAAGCTGCTTCAGGCGTTTTTCATGAGTTCCTTTCTGGGCCGTAATAACAGGTGATAAAATAATGATCCTGGAGCCGTCGGGCAGAGACATTACCTTGTCAACAATCTGATCGATTGACTGAGATGAAATCGGCTGGCCGCATTGATAACAGTAGGATGTGCCCGCTCTGGCGAAAAGGAGACGCAGATAATCATAGATTTCAGTAACGGTTCCCACAGTTGAACGGGGATTGTGACTGGCGGCTTTCTGTTGAATGGCGATGGCTGGAGAGAGGCCTTCGATCAGGTCGACATCCGGTTTTTCCATACGTTCTAAAAACTGACGCGCATAAGAGGAAAGTGATTCTACATATCGGCGCTGACCCTCGGCATAGAGGGTGTCAAAGGCTAAGGTCGATTTTCCGGAACCTGACAAACCGGTGATAACCACAAGCTTGTTGCGGCGTATGGTAACATTAATATTTTTCAGATTATGCTGTCTGGCGCCGCTTATAATAATTTTATCCGATTTCATAAATCGCAGTTATTACCCTACATTAGTCTTTCGCTTTTTGGAAAGCATATACGGCCTGTTGGGCGGCCATGTTTATGGCGGCAACAAGGCTGCCCGGGTCCGCCCTGCCGGTACCGGCAATATCATAAGCTGTGCCATGGTCAACAGAGGTTCTTATTATTGGAAGTCCCAGCGTTGTATTGACTCCATCGGTAAAATGGATCAATTTGAACGGAATCAAGCCCTGGTCATGATACATGCATACCACTGCGTCATAGTGACCTTCTACCGCACGATAAAATATAGTGTCCGGTGGAGAAGGGCCGGCAACGTTAAAGCCTTCGCTGCGGGCTTGCTGGACGGCTGGGGCAATGATATTTATTTCTTCGTCGCCGAACATTCCTTCTTCACCTGCATGGGGATTCAGTCCGGCTACGGCTAGACGGGGATCTTGACACCCAAAACGATCAGAGAGCGCGCGGCCGGTAATTCTTATGGTTTGAATGATTCGTTCCTTTGAAAGTACAGCAGGGACACTTTTCAAAGGAATATGTATGGTCACTAGAGCTACACGAAGCCGGCTGCCGGCAAGCATCATGACAAAAACCTTGGATCCTGTGCGTTCCGCCAGCAGTTCGGTATGTCCACTGTAATGAAAGCCGGCGGTTTGCATGGCAATTTTGTTTATGGGGCATGTGACAATTGCAGCAATATGCTCTGCGACGGCCATATCGACTGCAGTAGTTACATAATGCATCATCGCCCTGCCGCTCTCAATGGAAGGCCGGCCCCATGATATTTTTTGCGGGTCAAGTTCAGAAAGGTTCAAAACGTCAACCGACCCACAGCGATAAAGCCCGGCGGCAGGCTTTGCGACCGTTTTAAGATCAAGCCGGCTTCCAACAGATTCTTTGGCAGTATTCAAAGTGCGGATGTCTCCGAATACCAAGGGGCGGCAGACATTGTAAATTGAAGGGTTGCTGAGGGTTAAGAGAATAATCTCCGGGCCGACACCAACAGGATCTCCCATCGTAATTCCGATCAACGGACGAAAATCAGACATAGGCCTCATTAAAATAGAAGTTGAAGGTTGATAGTTTCGTAAAAAGTACAAAGTTAAACGTCAAAAGTTTATATGTTGTGTAGTATTGCCTCTTATGTACTAAATGTAGTCGTTTTAAATTTCACGTCGCACTTTTTACAAATTCATCAAAATTAGCAACTAATTTTATTATACTACAGGTCATCGAATTTTTTTTCAAATAAATTTGCTATTATAAAAATCAAAGACAATTGAAGCAAAAAGGAGATATTTGGAATAAACATTATTGTAGAAATTATGGTCATATCAATGGATATGCCTAAAATGCTTCAAGAAAAACCCTTGTTCAAAAATGATTGTATTTATGAGGAGTTGTCTTTTTAGCACTTGATTAAATCAATGAAAATAATAAGATATGGATTGTTGATAACTTGTTTATAACCGGAAAGAAAATCGTATTTATCAGGATTGACACAATATAAAAGATCCCCTAACTTGAGAAATATCTTTCAGTGGTATTTCGAATAACCTTAAATAATACCCCTAAAACGTTTGAATTCGTTACTTTTTAGATATTTCCCTCTGAAATAGCAAGTAAAAATTTATTTTTCAACTTATAAGAGCCTGGGGCATATATGGAATCTATTTGGAAAGAAGTAAAAACTGCTGTCAGATTGCGTATCCCCGGTCATAGTTTCAGGATGTGGATTGAACCGCTGGAATTTAAAAAAGGCATGCAGGATGCTATAATACTTGCTTGTCCCAATGATTTCTCCAAAAAAAGGGTTCTAGACCATTATGCCAAACTTATAGAGTCTGAAATACAACGCGCAGCCGGCAAGCCCTGTGGTTTTACTGTTGAGGTTGCCGAACAAAAAAATTCTGCAAAATCAGTAAAAGATCAAGATTTACAGCTGCCGCTTCCCAATATAAATATGCGTCCTCATAATGGACGTTTTCTCAAAAAGGATTTTACATTCGATCAGTTTGTAGTCGGCGGCAACAATGACTTCGCCTATTCCGCTTCACTTTCACTTGCCTCGCGCAGAAATAGCCGGCAAAATTCTTTGTTTTTATTGTCAAAGACCGGTATGGGGAAAAGCCATCTTTCCCAGGCCATTAGCCATTATATCTTGTCCGAGCACCCTTCAGAGCGTGTTTATTATATGACGGCTGAAGATTTTTCCAATGAAATGGTGCAAGCCTTTAGGCATGATAGCATAAATAAATTCAAGGCAAGATACCGCAATGGGTGTGACGTCTTGCTGCTTGAAGATGTGCATTACTTAAGCGGCAAAGAACGAACTCAGATTGAACTGGCGCTAACTCTGGATACACTGTTTGAGAGTGGCAAGAAGATCATTTTTTCAAGCTGTTACCTGCCGGTGGACATCCCGAAACTTGATGATAAACTGCAGTCAAGACTCTCCAGCAGTCTTATTTCAAATATTGAGCCTCCGGACTTTCGAACTAGAATCAGGATATTGCAGAAAAAAGCCTTGCATAACGGGTATGAAATGCCCGAAGATGTCATGCAATATTTGGCCGGCGAACTTACCGAAGATGTTCGGCAGCTGGAAAGCGGACTCATCGGTGTTACTGCCAAATCGTCTCTTTTGGGAACACCCATCGATCTTGCCCTGGCTGAGAGTGTTGTTAAGAATATAGTGCGTCAAAGAAAAAAAATTACCATAGATGTCATCAAAAAACTGGTGTGCAAGTACTACAGTATCTCCATGGATCAAATTGTTTCTAGTTCCCGCAAACAGTTCATTGTGCGTCCCAGACAGATAGCGATTTACCTGTCGCGCATGTATACGGATGCGCCCCTCCAGGCCATTGGAAAAAGCTTTAACCGATATCATGCCACAGCACTTCATTCCATCAATACCGTTGAACAGGCAGTTAAGCAGAACAGCCCCGTGCAGAAACAGGTGGAGTTTTTGCGCCTGAAACTTGAATCCGGAAAATTTTAATATTGAAGAGACTGTCTGATTCTACTTTCTCAAAACTTCAAAATATAGTGGGCAAGACCAATTGCACCAGAAACAGAGAGGATCTTGCCTGCTATGCATATGATGCAACCGCCCGCACCTACATGCCTGATGCGGTTTTGTTCCCCCAAAACGCCCAAGAGATATCCGCTGTAGTAAACCTTGCCAACAAAGACGGCTTTTTTGTGATTCCACGGGGTGCCGGCAGCGGGATGACCGGCGGATCTCTGGCCGTCAGAGGGGGAGTCGTCCTTGTAATGGCACGTATGAACCGGATTTTGAAGATTGATAAGGATAATCTCATTGCGCATGTGGAACCCGGCGTTGTTACCGGTCGCTTTCATAAAGCGGTTGAAAAAGAAGGTCTTTTTTATCCCCCTGATCCTTCAAGTTCTGAATTTTCCACATTGGGTGGAAATGTGGCGGAATGTGCCGGCGGTCCCAGCGCGGTTAAATATGGTGTGACCAGGGATTACGTATTGGGTCTTGAAGCTGTTCTACCGACTGGAGAAATTATTAGTACCGGTGTGCAGACTGCCAAAGGGGTGGTCGGATATGATTTGACCCGTCTTTTAGTGGGTTCCGAAGGGACCCTGGGCATAATTACCCGCATGACGCTGCGACTGTTGCCCCAACCGGAGGTCGTCAGGGTGATGACAGCTGTATTTGATAAGATCGCGTTGGCAGCAGAAACGGTTTCAGCGATTATCAGAAGTGGCACCATACCGCGAGCCATAGAATTTATGGATAATGCTTCCATCCGGTGTGTCGCCAGCCACCTTAAAATTGCTCTGCCGGTTGAGGCCGAAGCTTTGTTGCTGATAGAGGAGGACGGCAAGCCGGATGAGGTGGACCTTGCCATCGAACAGATCAAGGCGCTATGCCTGTCGCAAGGCGCGAAACGTGTTGAAATCGCCGGGACAAAAGCCGAAGCTGAAAATCTATGGCGAGCCCGGAAGGCGATTTCACCGGCCTTGTTTCAATACGGACCGGATAAGATAAATGAGGATATTGTCGTCCCCAGAAGCAAGATACCTGATATGGTCAAAAAGATAAGTGCTTTAAGGGCTGAAACCGGCCTTACCATGGTTAGTTTCGGTCATGCCGGTGATGGCAACATCCATTTTAATATCATGCTTGACAAAAAGAATGAAGCGCAGTTGAAAAAGGCCGAGGGTGCCGTTGAGGCTCTGTTTGACTATACACTCCAGCTTGGTGGAACGATTTCCGGTGAACACGGCATCGGCATCACCAAGGCTCCTTACCTGGCAAAGGAAATCGGAAATGATGCAATGAACCTTATGAAAAAGATAAAAAAACTTTTTGATCCCAACGGAATATTAAATCCCGGTAAAATTTTCCCTTCTGCATAAATTTGAATTCCCCGCTGCAAGCAAGCGGGGAATTCAAATAAAAAAAAGATAAATAACTTATTAAGATGAAAGTGCGGCGCCTTTCGCCAAATAGAGCGGCGTAGCCGCGTTTCATAAAATCGTAAAACGATTTTATTTATTGTATTGTAATTAACATATCTTCAGAAGCCATCAGGTCTTCTATAAGCTCCAGCCTGATGTCCCGATCACGATCTATAGCGCAACGCAAACTTAAAGCGCAGAACTTTTTACAGATAGGATTCTCGAGATTAAAATTACCGAAACACCCCAGATGATCATCAAAAGAAGTTTTATCGAAAAACTCTTTTTTCATGCTGCGTCCCTTAAGTTTAACAATCCAAGCATTTCTGTGTGAATTTTGCCGTTGGTTGCCAGGATTTCAGTTTTATCAATTGTAAAAGGGTCGTTTGAAAAATCTGTGACGGCTGCTCCTGCTTCTCTGGCAATCAGATCACCGGCAGCCGTGTCCCAGGGTTTAAGGTTCTGTTCCCAGAAACCGTCAAATCGCCCGCATGCAACATAACAGAGATCAATTGCGGCCGAACCTAGTCTGCGCACTCCCTGTGAGGCTTCCAGGCAATTCGAAAAACGGTTTATTACAGGATTTAATATTTCTTTAACGTTATATGGAAAACCGGTTACCAGCAAGCTTTCCGAAACTATTTTAGCGTTTGAGACTTTCAGCGAGCGCCCATTGAGATCAGCCCCTTTGTTTTTCATCGCAACGAAAAGTTCATCGGTTGCCGGACACAAAACAATGCCGACAACGATTTCTTGCTTAAAGGCATAGGCTATGGAAATCGAGAACATATCAAGCCCGTGCGCAAAGTTTGTGGTGCCGTCAAGAGGATCGACAATCCACATGTGGTCAGCTTTACCCGGACTCAAACCACTTTCTTCTGCCAGAATAGCATGATCCGGAAACGCTTTCCGGATGGTCTGGATAATTATCTCCTCTGAGTTGGTATCGGCCTCGGTGACAAGGTCAATGGCGCCTTTTTTGCTGATGCTAACAATTTTACCGTAATGAGACCGCAGCACGTTTCCAGCTTTGAAAGCAGCGGCGATGCCGATACGTTTAAAGGGTTCTAAATCCATAAGAAGTTCATCTTTATATCTTGTTTGCTCCGGATGTCAACCCCATATCAACTTCTCCATCCTTT
>JACNIG010000355.1 GCA_014383215.1 Candidatus Desulfatibia vada
ATGCTGTATTTTTTAAATAACTCTTTAGCCTGATATTCGTGGATCTTCATGATCCCTGGTCTCCCTTTTTGATTGACTATTGAAAATGCGTTCTGGGTTAACCCTTGAACCTCTGAACCCCTGAACCTTCTAACCTATGACACAGAGCACATCACCTTTGGCAACCGAATCGCCGATACTAAAATTAATGCTCTTTATCTTACCTCCCTCCGGTGCCGGCAGGGCGTTTTCCATCTTCATGGCTTCCAGGATCACCACGTTATCCCCCTTTTCAACAGACTCTCCCATCGCCTTTAGATATTTGACGATCATGCCGGGCATTGGTGCCGTCAGTGAAGTACCTTCGATATCTTCGACCGTTGGTGCCGCCGGTGCAGGGGCAGCCGGTACCGGAGTTGAGGGCCGCGCAGGCGGCGCAACCCGGGAAGATGCTGCAAACGGCATTTGCGGCATATAGCTTACCATGGGCATCCCTTCCGGCTCCTGGACTTCCACCTCAAAGTACCGGTCATCGACGAATACATCAAATTTACGAATATGCGCATCTTTGGCAGGCACCTCTTTCTCCGGCTTTTTAACCAGCAGCCCTAGTTTGGCCATTTTTACAAGCTCTTCTTCCGCTTTGATCTCCTCCAGGGTCCTGGCCTTGACTTCCAGGGGCGGATCTTCTTGGCCGTACTTCCATTTCAAAAATCTTTTGCCGGTGATGGGATACAGCGCGTAGGTAATCACATCGTCCAAGTCTTCGGCCAGGCCTTCGATATCTTTTCGGGCATTTTCAAGTTCGGGTTCCAACACTTCGGCCGGCCGGCAGGTAACCGGTTCTTCTCCCCGACTGTATCCCTTAAGCGCTTTCTTTTGAACTTCAGGATCAATGGGGACGGCGGTTTTACCATACAGACCATAGCACAGATCTTTGACCTGATCTGTGATCATCTTGTAGCGTTCGTATTGATCGTCAAAAAGAACATTATTGACGGTTTGAATGCCGACGATCTGGCTGGTAGGGGTTACCAGTGGGATCTGTCCCAGCTCTTTTCTAACTCGAGGCAGCTCTTTATAGACCTCATCGATTTTATGCAGGGCGTCCATTTCTCTTAGCTGGTTCACAAGATTGGAGAGCATGCCTCCCGGGGTCTGATGAAGGAGAACGCTAATATCGATGATCGACACCTTGGAATCATCCAGCAGGTGCTTGTACTTGGGCAGAACTTTCTTTTCGAGGATTTCGTTGATCTGCGCCAGTTGCCTGATATCGAATCCGGTGTCGCGGTTGGTTCCCAATAGGGTCATCACCAGGGGCTCGACAGCCGCATGCGAGGTCCGGTAGGCATAGGGCGACATGCACGTGTCGATGATATCAACCCCGGCCTCGATGGCCTTTAAATGGCTCATGGGCGACATGCCGGAGGTAAAATGACTGTGCAGGTGAATGGGTGCTTTCACCGTCTCTTTTAAGGCTTTCACCACGTCGTAGGCATCTAAGGGTGCAATCAGCCCGGCCATATCCTTGATGCAGATACTATCGGCGCCCATGGCTTCCAGATCCTTGGCTTTGTTTATGTAGTAATCAATATTGTAAACATCTCCACCCAGTCGGGGTTCGGTCATGGTGTAACAGATACAGCCTTGAAAATGTTTGTCGCACTTCTTGATCATAGAGACTACCGTTTCGAAATTGCGGTAGTCATTCAAAGCATCGAACGTCCTGAAGATGTCCATGCCGTTTTCGGCCGCTCGCTCCACAAAGGCCAGGGCAAGATCGTCGGCATAATTGCGGTAGCCCACCAGGTTTTGGGCTCTCAATAACATGGAAAAAGGCGTTTTGGGCGCGTATCGTTTTAATGTCCGGATCCTTTCCCAGGGGTCCTCGTTTAAAAAGCGGTGCATGGTGTCAAAAGTAGCGCCCCCCCAGGTTTCCAGCGCCCAGAAACCGACCTCATCCATCATCTCGGCCACCGGAATCATGTCTTCGGTCCGCCCGCGGGTGGCAAACAGGGACTGATGACCGTCGCGAAGGGTCAGATCCATTATATTGAGCGGATTTTCCGCCTTGGGCCTGTCCGGGCTGTAGTCCATGGTAGTCCTTTTGAGTTGATCATGTGTGCTCATCTTTATGTTCTCCCCTAATATTAATAACTCTTATTTCCTATTATTAAGCGGCGAAGCCGCGCTATATAAAATCGCGAAGCGATTTTATTTGAAAGTCTTCATCTGCATCATGCCGCGTATCTGCATCTGGGCCTGACGGCCGCTGATCCCCCAAGCCTTTTGCGGTGGTGTTGCATGGGCAGCCGGTGGGTACCCCACAGCAAATGCCGCCATGGCTTGCATGGCCATCATTTCTTCCTCTGCCTTGAGGTATTGCATCACCGCCGCGATGGCTGCGGCTTGTTTTATTTCACTTTCCATAAGATCACCATCTACGGGTTGCGGGTTGCGAATTGCGAATTGCGGATTGAGGGTTATTTAAACTCGCAACACGTAACTCGTAACCGTCAGTTAAACCGGTATATTGCCATGTTTTTTGGCCGGAAGCATCTCCCGCTTGCTGCACATGATCTCTAAGGCATCGATCAGGCGCGGGCGGGTTTCACTCGGTACAATCACGGCGTCAATATAGCCCCGGCTGGCGGCACAGTATG
>JACNIG010000007.1 GCA_014383215.1 Candidatus Desulfatibia vada
GATCTACACAGATACAGATAAAATAATATAAAATCCGTGAAAATCTGCAAAATCCGTGTCATCTGTGTTCTACCTCAATTGATCGTTCCCATAATAAAGTAAAAGGTTATGGTTTGCACCATAACCCTTTGATATTTAATGTGGTCGGGATGACTGGATTTGAACCAGCGACTTCTTGCTCCCGAAGCAAGCGCGCTACCAGGCTGCGCTACATCCCGACATGACCCGCATTTTTAAGATGCTTGTTGATAAATGTCAACCAGTTTCCGTTTAACCCCTTAATTGAAAATTTAGTCCCTTTATAGCAAAAAAATCAAAGACCATCACGCGCGAAGCACCCGACGAGGGAAACACACGAAAGAGGGAAAGTACGAAATTCTAACTATTTTTCGTGTTTTCATATTTTCGTGTTTTCGTGATAAAATCTTTTTGGTTTCGCTATATTTGAGTTGGGTCTAAATTAAAGGATTTTTAAGGACGATGGTCTCCTCTCTTCCCGGACCCACGGAAATAATCTGTATCGGGGTTTCGGCTAACTCTTCTATCCGGGTGAGATACGCTTTGGCATTATTGGGAAGGTCCTCAAATCTGCGGATTTGTGTAATATCTTCCGTCCATCCGGGCAACGTTTCGTACACCGGTTTGCAGGCATCAAGCACCTTGAGGTTGGCCGGGAAATCAGTAATAATTTGATCCTCATATTCATAGCCGGTGCAGATCTCGAGAAATGGTAAACCGTCTAAAACATCCAGTTTGGTTATCACGAGTCCTGTCAAGCTATTCAAGCGTATCGAATTGCGCAGCAGAACAATATCGAGCCAGCCGCAGCGGCGCCGACGTCCGGTTGTGGCGCCAAATTCAGCCCCTTTTTTCTGAAGCTTGTCACCGATTTCATCAAAAAGCTCGGTAGGGAAGGGACCGCGTCCCACCCGGGTGGTATAGGCCTTAACAATGCCGATGACATCAGTGATTTCTTTGGGACCGATACCGGCACCGCAGCAGGCATTACCGGCGACTGTGTTCGATGAAGTGACGAAAGGGTAGGTGCCGTGGTCAATATCGAGATGAGTTCCCTGGGCTCCCTCGAAAAGGACCTGTTTTCCCTGTTTGATGGCGTTGTAAATGAAGACCGAAATATTGGCAACATGGGGCGCAAGCCGTTTGGCATAACCTTGATACTGGTCGATCATGCTTTGCGGATCTAAAGCCTCAGCTGCAAAAAATTGTTCCAGGTAAAAATTCTTCTCTTTTAAAACGGAAGTTACCATTTCAGTGAAAACTTCAGGATCAATAAGTTCAACGAATCGGATTCCTCTTCGGGACGCCTTGTCCTCATAGCAAGGCCCGATCCCCCGACCAGTTGTACCGATCTTTTTGTCGCCTTTCATTTTTTCACGGGCGTGATCAATCTGTTGATGATAGGGCATAATGACATGGGCTTTTTCGCTGATCTTAAGCATGCCAGGGCCGACATCAACGCCGCGGTCGCTTAAATTGTCTAATTCGCCAACCAAAACTGCGGGATCTACCACCACCCCGTTGCCGATTATACAGGTTTTCTTCTGCAAAATACCGGAAGGAACCAGATGGCTGATAAACTGTTCGCCGGCGACAACCATGGTATGGCCGGCGTTGTTTCCTCCTTGAAATCTCACAACCAGATCGGCAAATTCTGCCAGAAGATCTACAATTTTACCTTTGCCTTCGTCTCCCCACTGGGTCCCGACGATTACTATGTTTGCCATTTGTTATTCCTTTAATTATTACCGCCCGCTTCGCTTGAGACGCAAAGGCCGCAGAGTTAAATATTATTTCTTTTGCCGTTGACCCCGCTTGTAGCGGGGCAGGGCGCCGGCAAAAGAAAATATCTCAAGCTTTATGAAAGTAATATTATATTAAAATACAAGTGGTTATTCCTTTGTTCCACAGGGATGCGTGTTTTTGCTTTTCACCCTCCATGCCCTGTGGAATGATTGCCCAATGGAATTCCGCCTTGCGGACCTCCTTTGGAGGATTACACCGGGCGGGCTTATTCCTCTGGGGTCAGCGGAAAGCAAAAAAGAAACAAATTCTCTGCGACCTTTGCGTCTCTGCGGTGAAAAATTATCAAAATTCCGTTTGCCTAATCGGATTTCGTCGAGTGCGAAAAAAATCCTGAAGCAGTGTTCGGCACTCATCCTGACATACACCGTGCAAAAGTTCCGGCTGATGATTCAAACGCTTATCGGTTGCAAAATTGTATAACGAACCGGCAGCTCCCCATTTGGGATCGTAAGTACCAAAAATCACCTTTGCCACGCGGGCGTGGACGATAGCTCCCATGCACATGATACAGGGCTCAACTGTAACATACAGGGTTGTGCTTAACAACCGGTAATTGGAAGCATTTTGAGCCGCCTGGCGCAATACCATAATTTCCGCATGTGCGGTAGGATCAGCCAGGCTGATGGTCTGATTATGCGATCTGGAGAGTATATCTCCTGATTCGGCGACAAGTACAGCTCCTACCGGAACTTCGTCCTTTTGTCCAGCTTTTTTGGCCTCATCGAGTGCCAGCTTCATGAATTCGATATGTTTCGTATCCATTGGATCAGATTAATAGAATCGTGAGGTGTAATCAAATGAAA
>JACNIG010000125.1 GCA_014383215.1 Candidatus Desulfatibia vada
TTGGTTTAATTAGTTTTATTTGTTAACCAACCAAACCAATGGAACCAATTTAACTAATAAAACTGAATCATTAAGGCTTATAATCCAAACTCTTTCTTTGTGTCTTCGTGCCTTAGTGGCTGAACTGATACTAATTATCAAAAAAAAAGGCAGCACTCATTTCGTGCTGCCCTTAATGCGAATCAAACTTGTCTAATCATTAGCAAGTGCTTGCTGTGCCGCAACCGCTGCAACCTGCCCCTGCTCCGAAATCCATGGCACTGTCGAGTTTAAAACCCATCTCTGTAAAATCTACTTTGATAGGTTGCGCTTTTTCCATGAATTCCTGGTCTACAATATATTTGAAACCATCGATCTCATATACAGTATCGCTATCTTTGGGCTCATCCAGAGCCATTGCCAGCGAAGGACCACCTCAGCCACCCGAGTTAAGAAAAATCCGTACCGGAGAAATCTCTTTATCTTTAAAATACTCGGCAATCTGTTTTGAAGCTGATTCTGTTACCTCAACCATAATATTCTCCTTTTTAACAAATTTCTTGAATTTCAAATAACATAGTTCCACCAATACGATTTGTCAATGCAATGTATCCATAAACTTTCACGAACTATATCAGCCATCGAAGAATTTTCCTGTAAAACCGCTCAATTAGGGTTCAAAGGTTCGGGGTTCAGGGTTCAGATATTGATACTCTCACCCTAATTGAGCGCAAGCCGAGGATACCCCAGATCCGCGGCATCAAGGGTGAAGTCGTAGTCGTTTACTGCGAGCCCTTGATAACAAAGGAGATGGGGTGTCATCGGCTAATTGAGCGAAAGCCGAGGATACCCCAGATCCGCGGCATCAAGGGTGAAGTCGTAGTCGTTTACTGCGAGCCCTTGATAACAAAGGAGATGGGGTGTCATCGGCTAATTGAGCGAAAGCCGAGGATACCCCAGATCCGCGGCATCAAGGGTGAAGTCGTAGTCGTTTACTGCGAGCCCTTGATAACAAAGGAGATGGGGTGTCATCGGCTTGCGCTCAGAGGTCATAGAGCGTATCATCTCTATGCAGAGGTTTTTGTTTTGTTTTTTCTGTTTTTCCTCTTTTTCCCGGCAAAGAAAATGGATCTTCATCTTCCAAAAGATCACTCATTTCGGATTCGATCTGCTCGGGATCTTCACCTCTTTCCATCCGACTTAAGGCCTCATCCATGCCCTCTCCCAATTTAAGCCCCGTCATGTCAGAAAGTTTTCGCATCAAATTGGCAGCTTGCCTCGGATCGTCCTCATCAACCTTATCAGCCTCCCTAGCCAGCATGTGCATAGCCTGTTCCATCTTACTTTCATCAAAAGGAAGATCATCGAGGTCACTGTTTTCCTTGGCTTTGCCTGTGAATGCAAACAAGGAAACCTTTCTGGTGAGGGTCCGCACTTTACATTTCGGGCACTTGGGCTTTTTGGTTGTATTAACGGTTTTGGAAAAGAAATTAAATATAGTATTACAGTCCCGGCAATAAAATTCGTATATCGGCATGGTTGTTCCTCTGATGGTATGGTAATTTTCTCTTGTTAAATTTAATATATTTTCGGGATGTTGTATGATATTGTTAAGGTCAATTGGGGTCGGGCCACGACAACTATCTATAATAACAGAAAAAGAAGCCTAAAATAGACCCTAAAATCGTCTTAAACGACTCTTTTTGGCCCCAAAAAGGCCCTTTTAAGCTAAATAGTATTTCAAAAAAAATCCTTAGACCTGCAATTTTGCACCCAAAAAGGTGTGTTTAAGACAAAAAAGTGGCCATTTTCAGAGCTCTTTTTACAAATAATCAGCTACTTAGCGTGGCCCGACCCCTTTTCGTTTAAAGGAGAATATAACGGTTTAATCACCGGCCCGGCTTTTGGGTCCGGTGAATTTTCAGGTTGGCGTTAAGATGATGGTCCTTTTGGAAGCTGTGCGCCATGCCACACGGCAACAATCCAAACGACATCGTCTTTGATTTTATAAAAAAACCGGTAAGGCGATATGATCACTTCTCGGTAGGGGAGTTCTGGAAATTCAGGTATAATTCTTCCGGATTCAGAAAAGTCCCCAAGCCTTCTTAGGATTTTTTCAGCCCCTTTACGAAAATTAATAGCCGCTGAAGGTTTGTCCTTTCGAATGTATGATAGCGCGGAAAGGAATTGAGTTTTGGCAGAAGGTGTAAATTTGACCTTCACGAAGGCTCCCTGGCCAAAATGGCGTCGGCTTCAGCAAGAACTGTATCCAGATCATACCCTTGACCCGTTTCGATTTCCCTATCTCCCTTAGCCAAAAGGTGCAACAGCTCTTTCTCGTGTTCAGATTTCTCATAGGCATCAACACCGATTATTACCGCTGTTGCCCGACCTCTTTGCGTGATTATCAAAGGCTCTTTGCTGTTTCGTAATTGTTTCAGTAGCTTTGCAGCATCTTGCCTTAAATCGCTCACCGGAATGATATTTGATATCTTGCCCATATTGTACCTCCTTTGGTACTTTTGCATGTATCACCAACAAACCCAAAAAGCAAGCTTTTAATAAATTTGACGGCCATAGGGGACGTAGGTAAAAAAGTAATTTTCTATTCATTTATAAGTCGATAACCAAACTTTTTTGCCAGTTTC
>JACNIG010000006.1 GCA_014383215.1 Candidatus Desulfatibia vada
CTTGAAAGCACCTATATCATATGTAGGTTTCCGCTTTTCTGTCATTCTTCATCCACTTTACACCTTTATGGTGTAAAGTCAAGCCGTATAATTGCTGCTATAGTGTACACCCTATTTTCCATCCAGCGCCGCAGGCGTCATACATCCCGTAAGGATCCTTCCGTCTCCGTCCTCCGTCCCTCCCTGCCCAGCCTGCCCAGTTTACCCCGCCTGCCCAGTTAAATCCACTTTTGCTTTTATTTAACCGGGGTAGCTTCGGGAAATGGTACTGGGGTAGGTCCGGAAGATTTATCCGCCTCTGGAGGATCGTACTGGGGTGGCTAATTTATCTTTTATCTTTGAGTATTTTGCTCCTTTTTGCCTGCCCCGTGCAATTTCGGAGAACCTATTTCACTGGGGCGGCTATCAGTCTGCGTCTATCTGCGTCCATCTGCGGCTAATATGCGTAACCTGCCCGCTCGTGCCTCGCAGTGGCAGGCGGGTCTGTGGATTGAAATGGGTAAAGGCGTAGCGGCTTCGCTGATAGGCTCATCAAGTTCAAGCATTGCACGGCGTTCTTGAATGGCTGGTTTTTGGTGAAAGCGTCTCGGATTGCCGCACATAAAACAGGAACAAACCTTTGGCGTACGGGAATACATGCCCATCCGACGTTCAGAGAGATCTGTCGCATACATGAAATAGTGGCCTAAGATTTTGCGAACCCATGCCTTTTTGCGTCTGTCATGATGACGACGCAATGCGCGTTTATGGCTTCCCGGTTTCCCTTGAATCATTTCCCCGTTCCCGCCCTCATTCTCCAAAACCCAGATTTGTCAGTAAACCAAAAGACCACTTCGCTCCAACCTCCTATTTCCTGCCTGCAAAGTATGAACCGAGACCATCCAGTTCAGACTGTAATTCCCCGGCAAATCGAATAATATCTGTCGGTTCCACAAAAAAATACAATCCTGGGCCATATCCGCCGTAAAAGCGATCCACCTGATTGGGGTAGTCAATCCAAACGCTTACATCGAACACACCAACCAGTTCAGTGGACCGGTTCACAGCGCCCGTAGGTACCTCTGCTCGGATCTCGGCAGCCGATGAGATCATCACCGTAGCATCGCTTTCTGTCAGATGTCGTATGCTCAGTCCAAAGTCCGGTTCAATCGGATCAAACCCCATCCTGTCCTTGTTACCCCCTGCCAATGCCAGAAGTTCACTAATCAACCGCCTGATGTCTTCAAAGACAAGGGTTGTAACCCCATTGCTTTCATAAAGCACTTTATCTCCTATTTTCAACCCCATGCGATACTTAACCCACAAGGTAAACGGCTCCCCCAATCCTGTTGTTTTGCTATCAGCGGCTTCTGTATCATCACCGTACCGCTCCCATTCCAGAAGCGCCAACTCAAACACGCATGGATATTGCTGATCGTGTGTCAAAACAGCCATACAGGTATCGATTTCCCTCCTTCGTGTCTTCTATTCTTCCCTGTATCTCTGCCTCGCATCTAACAGCCGCATATAAAGGGCATTTCCAAAATCATTGTGAGATTTATACATCCCCATACCTCGAAATCAGGGTAAAGACTTTTTTCATCAGCGTCCTTGGAAATTCGGTTGAGAGCTTTCGCATAACAGATGCCTTATCTTCGGCCAATTTTATCCCGATTTTATCATAGGCTTCCAAGACAAGGTTCCGAAAGTTCAGTTCCTCGCTTATATCGGCAATACATGTATCAGTGTGCTCATAGTAGTGCACCATCAAGTGGCGTGTCATAAAGCATCAAATGAGCGTTTCGGGACCCAAAAAGCTCGAAACTCAGGGAGCATTTGTTTAAAACGGGAAGCTCCGGAATTTGTGGATAACGTTCCAGCATCTCTTTCCACATATCGAGAAAATTGCCCCACTTTCCATTTCGAAGGACAGGATGAAGCCGTAGTTTATACGTCACATGCCAATTGCTTTGGGCGTCCCTATATTGGTATGTAAAGATGTTTGTTCCATCAATCTTTTCGTAGATATCTATCTTTTTTACGGATGGAAAGTGAAATGTACCGATCCGGTCAAAAGGGTAGTGCAATTTTGGTGTGGCCAAAATTCGCTGTGACGATTCCCGGCCTCCCACTTTGAGCAACGCGAGTGCACCATACCGGTAATCAGGCTTTAGCGATAGGTATCCCGCCAACGGCAAGCTGGAAAAAGGGTCTATTACATCAAAAGGTTCCAGCCACTTTTCCCTTAATTCGAGCAACTCCATGGCCTTGCTGACATCTGTCATTTCAATATCCCCAGCGCTCAGTGCACTCTCGAAAACGTTCTCTTAGCGCACTTCGCAGGAGAAAACCTCTGTTAAGATTTCTGTGTAAGTCTGTGTGTGTCTGCCAGCCCCGTAGGTCCGGAAGATCGTACTGGGGTGGCTAATAATTGTTTTTTTGCTTTTATCTCTGCGCCTTGGCGTCTTTGTTTACCCCGCCTGCCCCGTTAAATTCACGTTAGTGACAGGGAAACGTATTTAACCGGGGTAGGTTCGGAAGATTTATCCGCCTCTGGAGGATCGTACTGGGGTGAGAGACATTTTAATCTGCGTAATCTGCGAACTATTTTTCAGTTGATTTATTTCGATTAAATTATTATATTGAT
>JACNIG010000369.1 GCA_014383215.1 Candidatus Desulfatibia vada
ATTGACATAAGCAATTTAAACATGTTTATGATCATGAGAACTTTGGACTCTCAAGTTAGTTAGTGTCCATCAATATATGGTTATTTTTCCGAGTGATATGCAACGGTATAAGACCAAGATATCACCTTTCGGTAAAACCCTGAAGTCCTTTTTCTTGCGGTGTTGTTGAGAAGAGGCGGTTTTAAGTTTTAAGTATTTGAAAATAAGTTCAAAATCATTTCAACAAGGCATGACAAAAAAATGACACTCTCACCATAATGCGCACATGCATGTTAACCATTTGAAATAAAAAGAAATTAAGTTAAATCAATCTGTCAAGAGAGTCATGTCAAGGCAACGCTTAGGGTTTTTCCTTATGTCTTTGCCTGCCAAGGGCTTAAATCAGCTATTATAAGAGCAAGCTTAGAAACGCTTCCTTTTGCCCAATCTATGCGTCGGGCGGCACATCCCGAAAACGGTGGGGCTCAAATTTTAAACCTCGAAAAATTCAATATATTCATTTAGTTAATCCCGCCATGGCGGGATCATTTTGCTTGACCTTGAACCAAGTTGAGCGTTTTGAAACCGGCTCATAATGAAAACGTATTTCAGTTATTACATCCAGAACGGTTCATTTGGCACATTTCTTGAAAAGGAACTATCTATTCCAGTTTATGTAAAACTGTTTCAACCGTTTAGCCAAAGTAACACAATTCACACTTGTTTGTGAATTTGAAGCTTTCAGGAAATCTGAAAAAGAGAAAGGAATGAAACAGAGAGGAAGGTAACATTATGCCAACAGCCCAAGAAATGCTAAAAAAATTCAATGATACAAAAACCTTACCCCATGTAGCGTTCCGCCTGGCCCAATTGATTTCTAATGAAAATACCAGAATAAGTGAATTCGAAAAAATGATTAAGATGGATCCTACGCTGGTTGTGCGTCTGTTGCGTGTGGTCAACAGCCCATATTACGGACTGCGGCGCAAAGTTGATAGTATCTCCAGAGCTGTGGTGGTTATTGGCATGAAGAGTCTGCGCAATATAGTTGTTACCACCGGCATCAAAGAAGTATTCGCAAAAGGACCGAATGAAGAGATTTTTTCCAGAGCTCAGTTGTGGCTTCATTGTGCGGCTGTCGGTATTTGCAGCCAAATGATTTCAGAACGCATTTTCGGTCGAGCGGGTGATGATGCTTATCTTTGCGGCATTCTACATGACATTGGAATTATAGTTGAGGATCAGGTTGCACAGGATTTGTTTGTGCAGGTTTGTCAAAACTACACTCCGAATGCCAAGCCTTTTGTCAAATATGAAAAAGAGACTATCGGGACCGATCACTGTGAAATAGGACATTTATTAGCTCTTCAATGGAATCTTCCTGCTGATGTGCAAGATGGAATTAAGGACCATCATAAGACAGAAGGCGAAATCTTGCCATCCAGCCTGACCGGAATTGTCCAGACGGCAGATTATATTGTTTCTAGATTGAACTACAAGGCCATACCTGAGATGCAACTGAACCTTTCAAAGGATTTGGGTATTTATATTCGCGATAACATGGAGGAATTTAAAGCCATGACTAAAGATTTGCCTGACGAGTTGTTAAAAGCCAAAGAGCTTTATGAATCTGAAGAGGGGTAGAGGGATGGACTTTATAGACGACATCTTCAGTGAGATTGATGACCGGGAAGAAGATTTGCATCAATTAGTTGTCTTGCTAAAAAAGTATTTGCCGGATGGCAGCTTTCAGCTTGTTTTAAACAGCGGCAAGTCTGTTTCTTCAGGGGAAAAACTGGATTTGTCCCGCGAAAGCTGTGATAAACTGATAGATATGGCTATAAAGGAAAACGGTTCAATTCACCATGAGCTTCACAAAACCCTTTTAATGCATGCAATGCTTATCAAGGAGTTGAATGCAACACTAATTTTTGTTTTACCTACTCAGGACCCTGATTCGGTTTTGAAAAATTATGGCCTGTCATCTATAAAATTATGCGTTGAGCTTTTCAATTCCCAAAAAACTCATCTTGAAGAGCAAGGTCTTAGAGAAACACAAAAAATACAGATAAACCGCAAAGTTAAAGTCTTGGAAGACAAATACACCGAAATCCTGTCAGACAACCTTAAGGCCAATGAAGAGTTAAGAGAACACAGCCAATTGCAACAGAAAATTTTGGATACAGCTGCAACTGCAATATTGACTACTGACGCCCAAGGGTGCATCACTACTGCAAATGAAGAGTTCTGCTCGTCAACAGGCTTTAGCAAAGATGACGTGATCGGCAAACATCGCGACACTTTATCGGACAGGTCGTGTAAGACTGATTGCAGCCTTTTTAAAGCAGACGAAAAGCAACAAATTATCAAAAAGCGTTGCACAATACGCACAAAAGATGACAGAGAGCTTATAGTTATCAAGAATGCCGGCACTATCTATGATAGGTCGGGCAGATTTAGCGGTGGAGTGGAGTCGTTCATCGATGTTACCGACTTAGTCAAGGCACGTGAGGCGGCAGAGGCTGCAAATATTGTTAAAATGGAATTTTTGACCAACATGAGCCATGAGATCAGGACCCCTCTAAACGGAATCATCGGTATGGCGGAATTAGCTTTTGATACTAATCTTGATGATGAACAGAAGAATATGTTTTATACAATTAATAACGAAGCCAGCTCTCTACTCGATATTATCAATACGATTCTCGATTTTTCAAAGAATAATGCTGAAAAGACTGAACTTGAGGAGATACCGTTCAACTTGAGGATTTTGACTGAGGACATAGCTCAAAGTTTCGCC
Organism: Candidatus Desulfatibia vada; assembly: GCA_014383215.1. Classification (GTDB taxonomy): domain Bacteria; phylum Desulfobacterota; class Desulfobacteria; order Desulfobacterales; family UBA11574; genus Desulfatibia_A; species Desulfatibia_A vada. The sequence goes on from JACNIG010000369.1 coordinate 2,780, forward strand.
TACAGGGCAGAGCAAAAAGAGTTGCATTTTGTTTCATATCTGACCCCTGAAGTTCCCACACAATTAATGGGCGACCCTGGCCGGCTAAGGCAGATACTGGTAAATCTGGCAGGTAATGCCCTCAAGTTTACTGAAGAAGGTGAGATATACATCAAAGGAGAGGTGGCTGAGGACCACAAAGACTGGGTCAAGGTTCGCTTTTTAGTAAAAGACACGGGTATTGGAATACCAAAGGATAAACAATCCATAATCTTTGAGGGCTTTACCCAGGCTGATGGGTCGACTACCAGGAAGTACGGGGGGACCGGATTAGGAACCACCATATCCAAACAATTGACAGAAATGATGGGAGGGGAAATTGGTGTAGAGAGCGAGGAGGGTATGGGTAGCACGTTTTGGTTCACGGCTGTTTTTAACAAGCAAAAAGATCATGTTACCGTCTTGAAAAAAGAAAAGATATCTCTGAAAGATATAAGGGTACTGGTGGTTGATGACAACCAGACCAACCAATTTGTTCTGACGGAATACCTTAAATCTTGGGGTTGTCGGACTGAGACTTGCAGCGGGAAAGATACTCTGTCCGTTCTCAGGGAGTCTGTTTTGTCTGAAGAACCATTCAACCTGATTTTGACAGACTTTCATCTTCCTGAGGTTACAGGCTTTGATATGGCTAAAGAGATAAAAAAAATGGAAACTTTGGCAAAACTCCCCATCATAGTCATCACCTCTATTGGAAAGATAGGAGACGCTAAAAGTTGCAGGGATATAGGCATTGATGGATATTTAGCCAAGCCGATTAAACAGGATGATCTGCGTAAAGTTATTGAGTCTGTTTTGGGTTTTTCTAAAGAGGAGAATCCTAAGGGTCAAAAACTTGTTACCAGACATACGATAGTCGAGGATAATAGGAAAGAGATACAGATCCTTTTAGTAGAGGACTATCCGACGAATCAGAAACTGGCTATGAAGCATCTGCAGACTGCAGGGTACCAGGTAGACCTGGCGGACAACGGTCAGCAGGCCGTAGAGGCATTTAAGCGCAAACAACATGATCTCATTCTGATGGATATACAGATGCCCGTAATGGGCGGTTATGAAGCTACAAAAGCAATCCGGAATTTAGAAATAGAACTCAGCAAAATAGGAGATAAAAAAGATTCAGCTAAATCGGAAAAGATTCCGATAATCGCCATGACGGCGCACGCCCTGAAAGGTTACAAAGAAAAATGTCTTGAGGCTGGAATGGACGACTACTTAACCAAGCCTTTCAGAAGAAAGGAACTTTTGGACATAGTAGAGAAATGGAGCAGATCGCGTTCGATAAAGGGAAAGCAGCTCCCAACCCGGTTAGATTTATGCTCAGGAGAAAATGTTGAATTTGAGGAAGCGGATGCTAAGAAATCCGCAATCGACTCGGCTGAGCCGTTCTACCCTGAGCTCACAGCCGAAGGGCTCGTCGCAGGCCAAAATCCAAAGTCCAAAACGGATAAAGCCAATGCCCCAATTAATTTTGAAAAGGCTATAGCGGAATTTGATGGAGATAAGGAATTTTTTATTGGAGTCCTTGAAGGTTTCTTTGAGAATGTCAGGGGTCAAATTGAAACATTACGCCAGGCCGTATCTGATGGAGATGCAGACTTGGTCAGAAGAGAGGCGCATTCAATTAAAGGGGGCGCGGCAAATCTGACGGCAGATGAACTATCCAAAATTGCGTTTAAACTTGAAAATATAGGGCAATCAGAAGTTTTAGAAGAAGGTTTTGAGTTCATCGGAAGACTTGAAAAAGAGTTCCAACGTTTAGAAGCTTATGCAAGTAACGATAAAACAGCATAAAAAATCAAAAGGGACCTATTTATGAAAATTCTCATAGTGGAAGATGAGCTTGTTAGCCAAAAGAAAATGGACAAGTTGGTCCAAAGTTTAGGCCATGAGACGCTTGTGGCCATGGATGGTGTTGCGGGTTGGAAAATCTGGAGAGACGAGAGACCCAGGATTGTTATCACTGATTGGATGTTGCCTCAAATGGATGGACTTGAGCTTTGTGCCAAGATTCGATCCGAGGAAGGAGAGGACTATACCTATGTCATTATCGTAACCGCTAAAGATGAGGTTCAGGATATAATTAAGGGCATGGATGCCGGAGCAGATGATTATATTGCCAAACCATTCAACAAGGATGAACTTAATGTTCGCATCAAAGCCGGAGAGCGCGTCATCAATTTTCAGATCCAGGATATCGTAATTTTTGCTCTGGCAAAGATGGCCGAATCTCGCGATGAAGACACGGGTAATCACCTGGAGCGGGTTCGTCACTACTCAAAGCGCCTTGCCGAAACAATACTTGATAGTCCTAACCCGCCGCCGGAGTTGGACCGGTTGTTAATAGACAATATTTTTTTAACCAGTGTGCTACATGATATCGGTAAGGTTGGCATTCCGGATTATATACTCCTTAAACCCGGCCGGCTGGATGATGGAGAGTTTAGTGTCATGAAAACACATGCCGAAATCGGCTATAATACTCTCAACGAAGCCTTAGAAAAAGCTCCCAGGGCGAGATACCTGCAAATAGCTGCTGAAATAGCCCGCCATCACCACGAAAAGTATGACGGCAGCGGTTATCCGGACGGGCTCAAACAAGATGAAATACACATTGCCAGCCGGATTTTCGCACTGTCCGATGTTTACGACGCACTTGTATCCAAAAGACCCTACAAAGAACCTTTTTCTCACGATAGAGCCAAACACATAATTGCCGATAGTCAGGGAGAGCATTTTGACCCCATGGTAGTCGATGCCTTTTTAAGATGCGAACACAGCTTCATTGAAATTCATAATAAATACAGAGACGATTACAAGGAACTTCCCTCAACTTCCGTGATTAACAAGGATTAAATAGGCACAGCAGGCGTTTTAGCTTACTTTGGGTACTTTGTTCTGTGCCGCTTTCCAGCATCTTACAAAATGTTCTTCCCCAACTTGCGCCAAAGTAGTTCTTTCTTTCCGGCAGCGCGTCTCTTCAAGGGTACATCTTCCCTGGAAACTACAGCCAAAGATTGGTAGAAAGGAGTCGGGCAGATCTCTTTCCGGCAGATGCAAATCGGGTGTTTTACCGGGCTCGGGGTCGGGAATGGCTGCTAATAATGATATGGTGTATGGGTGACGCGGGTTTTCAAAAAGTTGTTCGGCCGGTGCAAATTCCATGATGCAGCCTTTGTACATCACTGCGATGGTGTCGCACAGATAACCCACGACATTAAGGTCATGGGAGATAAAAAGATAGCTTAGACCGAGCCGGTCCTGAAGGCTTTTTAAAAGGTTGATGATCTGAGCCTGGATAGAGACATCCAGGGCTGAGACGGGCTCATCGCATATTATCAGCAAAGGTTCCACGCTCAGGGCGCGGGCGATACCGATGCGCTGTCGCTGGCCCCCGCTGAATTCGTGGGGATACCGGTCAGCGCTCTCGGGAGACATGCCAACCATTTGCAGGAGTTTTTCAAGGCGCTCTTTGCGTTTGTGGGCGTTTTTAATCCCCAGAATCCGGAGTCCCTCTTCAATGGACAGACCAACGGTCATGCGGGGATTCAAAGACCCGTACGGGTCCTGGAAAACGATCTGCATATCCTTGCGGTAGAGCTTCATATCATTTTCGGCCAACTTGCTGATATCAGTTCCCCGGAAGACTATTTTGCCTGCATCAGACTCTAAAAGTTTCAGGATGAGTCGCGCGACCGTTGTTTTCCCGCAGCCGCTCTCGCCTACCAGACCCAGGGTCTTGCCCTGCTGGATTTCAAAACTGACACCATCAACGGCTTTGTTCCATGCGGCAATTTTCTGGAAAAAACCTCGGCGTACGGGAAAGTATTTTTTCAGTCCTTCAACCCGCAGGATGATGTGATCATCTCTATTTGTTTTCGAATTCATAAAGCTCTTTTGTCAAAAAGTACGGGACAGCGGGCCTGGTGCCCCTGGTCGTAATCACACATTTCTGGAAATTCTTCCCGGCACACAGGTTCGGCATAAGGGCAACGGGGATGAAACGGACAGCCCTTAGGTTTGAAAGCCGGATTCGGCACTGCACCGGGGATGCTGTAAAGTCGTTTTCCCCTTTTTAACCGGCTGGGCAGCGAGGCCAGCAGGCCCTGGGTATAAGGGTGACAGGCATGGCGAAAAATCTGAACGGTGTTCCCCTGTTCCACAATGGCACCGGCATACATGACGTAGACCCGATCGGCGATGTTGGCCACGACACCAAGATCATGGGTGATATATAAGAGCGACATGGAGCGTTTTTTCTGAATAGACTTAAAGAGCTGCAAAATCTGAGCCTGCACGGTTACATCAAGGGCGGTGGTGGGTTCGTCGGCGATAATTAGTCGGGGAGCACATGCCAGGGCCATGGCGATCATGACTCGCTGTCGCTGGCCGCCGCTGAGCTGATGGGGATAGTCCTTGAGCCGCTGTTCGGGGAAAGGCATGCCCACACTTTTCAGCAGTTGAACACAGCGCCGGTGCAGTGCTTCGGTGCCTATGTTTTCGTGAATGCTGACGGCTTCGCCGATCTGGTCGCTGATAGTAAAGACAGGATTCAAAGAGGTCAGAGGTTCCTGGAAGACCATGGCAATGTGCTTGCCGCGAATCCTGCGCATACTTTCTTCATCAATCTCAAAAAGGCTTTGACCGTCGAACATGATCCTGCCGCCTGCAATTTCGGCGGGCGGTACCGGGTTAAGCCTTAATATACTCAAGGCGGAGACGGTCTTGCCGCAGCCGGACTCCCCGACGAGGCAGACTGTTTCATCGCGTCGGACCTCGAAACTGACGCCGTCCACAGCCCGGGCGATTCCGTCACCGTCCGGGAAGTACACTTTTAAATCCTTTACGGAAAGCAGGGTGTCATTAGTCATTAGTCACTTGTCATTGGCCATTAGTCATTTGTCATTGGAGTGCTACGCTTGAGGAGCACTTCGTTTGAGGAGCGGCCTGGCGGCCTTGAGGGGTATTAATAAAAAAACTTTTCCCCCTTAAGCGAAGCGATCCTGAAGCGTAGCGCTCTTCAAGCATAGCGCTCTTTTCTATCCTCTTTCTTTGTGCCTTAGTGGCTGAACGGTTATGTCATCTGTTATTGTCTCTATCTGAGCTTTGGATTTAAAATATCCCTGAGTCCTTCCCCGAAAAGGTTAAAGGAGAGGACAACAACCAAAATGGCGATGCCCGGTATGAACGTGAGCCAGGGAGCATCAAAAATGAAATTTTTGCCGTTTGAAAGGATATTACCCCAGGTGGCGTGGGGCGGCGGCACCCCGAACCCCAAGAAGCTCAAGCCGGCTTCCGTCAAAATGGCCGAAGCAATCCCGATGGTGGCAGAGACCAGCACAGGTGCGATGGCGTTGGGCATAATATGACGAAAAATGATCCGAAAGTTGCTGACACCCAGGGCTTTTGCAGCCGCCACGAAGTCCTGTTCTCTCAATGAGAGGAATTCAGCGCGCACGAACCGCGTGGTGCCCATCCAACTGGTCAGCCCGATGACAATCATGATGTTGTAAATACTTGCAGGGAGCAGGGCTACCACCGTGAGGATCAAAAAGAAACTGGGAAAGCAGAGCATGATATCCACGATACGCATGATCAGAGTGTCAACGGAAATCGTATTGATAAGCATATGTTGTCCAAAGTAGCCTGCGATGCCTCCCATGAATATGCCGATGAGTACGGATATTCCGACGGCCACAAATCCGACCGTCAGGGAAACCCAGGCACCCTGGAGCATTCTGGCAAAAACATCACGTCCCAGATCATCGGTTCCCATCAAATAGATGTCCAGTCTGGGGACTTCTGCAGGCTGCAAAGAATCAAGGTGCGGTTCAGCCAAAGGCGGACGCAGCTTTTCCTGGAGGCGTATCAGGGCGGGGTCGAATAGCGGGTCTGAACCCGAAGTCACAATGAGACCGACGAGGGCACTGACGAAAAAAAGGATAAAAATAAACAGCCCTAAAATTGCCAGCCGGTTTTGTCTGAAAAGGAGCCAGAATTCTTCCCACCGGGTTCGTTTTGGTGCCAGGGGCTGGTCGAATTGGAAATCCTTGTTCAATTTTGCCTCTAGGTTCATTATATTGTTCCCTCTCCAGGTTTAAAACTTTCACCTTTCAAGCAAAAAAACTGAGGTAACTTCTAAATAAGTTCTGGTCAGTGGCCCGGCAACCGGCAATAAAATTTAAAAACGTCTGAAACTTACGCAAAAGTGAGTCTAAAGAAAAAACAGGGCCATAACAATTAAATAAGAATGCTCTATGGTTATTACGTCTCTATTGTTTATAAACATATCAGATAGTTGCTGTTTTTTCTTAAAACTCACTAATGCGTTCAAACAGTCAGCCATTTTCAAATTTCATTACCGGTAGCCTCCATTTATTGAGAAGGTACAAACTTAACACCTAATTTTCACAGGCGTATCCTCGGGTCGACGACAATGTAAAGGAGGTCCGAGATAAAGGTGCCGGCCAGCACCAGCACCGCTGAAACAAAGTTGACCGTTAGAATAACGGGGTAATCTCTGGCCAGAATCGCCTCATAGGCCATGCGTCCCATGCCGGGCCAGGAAAAGATGGATTCGATAATAACGGAACCGCCGATCAGTCCCGGTAAAATCAGGCCGAACATGGTGACAAAGGGTAGCAGGGCATTGCGCAGAGCATGTTTATAGTGGACCTGCTCCGGCGGCAGCCCTTTGGCCCAGGCGGTACGGATGTAGTCCTGGCCCTCTACTTCCAACATCTGACTGCGAACATACCTGGAGAGAACCGCGACGCCGCCGGTGGCACCCAGACCTGCGGGAAGCAGCAAATGCCAGATCCTGTCCATGATTACGTGTGGCAGCGAAGCGTTTCCAAACCCGAATGTTTCCATACCGATCACCGGCACATGGAAGCGGGTCACGACGAAAATAATCAGGATATAGGCAAAGAAGAAGCCGGGAATGGAGATTAAAAGATAGGATAAAAATGTGGCGCTGCGATCGAAGAGGCGGCCTCTGAAAATGGCCGAGCGAATTCCCACGGGGAAAGAGAGCGTCCAGGTAAGGATAGTGCCCACAATGAAAAGCGGCAGGCTGTTTAAGAATCGTTCCCAGATTTTTTTAAGAACCGACTGGTTGTCCTTCCAGGAGACGGTTTTGCCGGTGAAAAGGTCCTGGTAAAAGTAGATGTACTGGACGTACAGGGGCTTGTCCAGATGAAACTCTTTTTGAAATCGTTCAACCATCTCGGGAGTGAACTTGGGATTGAGGGGGTCCACCTGGCTGGGTTTTCCCGGTGCCAGATGAATAATCAAAAAAGATACGACAGAGACAAAGAAAAGTGTAATCGTTTTTTGAACCACACTGCGGCCGATAAATGATATCATAGTCTATCCCTCGTCCAACATAAAGGGCATCTTGGCAAGTTTTATCCATTTGTTAAAATGAAACGCGTAGTTTCCGGTCTTGGTCGGTTTGATCTTCTCATAGCGAACATTACCGTCGTCGTCGACGGTTTTTAGTACGATGCGTTTGTCTAAGACGGCCGTCCATTTGCCTACATACAGGAACGTGTATGGTTGCTGACGAGCGATAATTTCATGAAGTTTGCGGCAGTATTCGACCTGGCGACTGTGATCGTATTCCTGCCGGATCTTGGTGATGAGATCGTCGGCTTCGGTGTTTTTGAACCCCACAAAATTAAGCTGATAAGGATTGGTCTGGCTCGAATGCCATATCTGGTACAAATCAGGGTCAATACCCATCTGCCATCCTAAGATAAGGGCGTCAAAATCTGCCTTGTTCACCCGTTCCTGAATAAACACGGACCACTCTAAAAGATCGGTACGAACATCGATGCCGATCTGTCTCCACGCATCCTGGGCAATGGCCAGTATAGCTTTGCGTAAGTCATTGCCGCTGTTGGTGATGAGAGTGAAATTAAATATTTCGCCGTTCTTTTCAAGCCGGCCGGCTTTATTGCGTTTCCAACCGGCCTCAGCCAGCAATTTTAGAGCACCTTGAGGATCATAAGGCAGCGGCTTAATAGAGTTGTTATAATAATCGGTCTGTTTGACGAAAGGTCCGGTGATCTTCTCTCCCTGCCCATAAAGCACATAGCGGATGATCTTGTCTATATCAATGGCCATACCCAAAGCTCTTCTAACGCGCGGATCATCAAAGGGCTTTCTCCGGATATTGTACCCGATATAAGTGTAGCCGAAGGCCGCGCCGGAAAAGTTTTGGAACTTGGGATCTTTTGCCAGGCGGTTTACCTGGTGTGGTTGAACGCCGTAGCTGTCAATCGTACCGGCATAAAATTCCATTTCCTGGGTCAACAGGTCCGGTATTACACGATAGATATAACGCTTATAGTTGGGCGGCCCCTCCCAGTAGTCGTCAAAGCGATCCAGGGTGATGTATTGATCTGATTTCCAGATGAGGAACTTAAAGGGTCCGCATCCGACGGGCTGCCGGTTAAAAGCACTCTGACGCATGGAAAAAGTCTGGGGGTCTTTACCAAGACCGAGGGCTTCTTTTTTGAGAGCCCGGGAGTTGAGCAGATGCTCGGGAAGGATTCCCATGCCCCAAGTCCCGATGGCAGGAGAGTAGAGCCGCTTGTAAACGATTCTGACAGTCAGCGGATCAACTACTTCTACAGCCTTGACCGGCTCGTAATCGGCTATGCGCGGTGAAAGATTCTTAGGATTCATAATCGACTCAAAGGTAAATTTGACATCATGGGCATCAAAAAGATGGTTGTCATGAAATTTTACCCCGGGCCTGAGCTGAAAAAGTATGATGGGATTATGTTCGGTGGCCGGCAAAAGCTCCCGAGCATATGCAGCCAGTCTTTCTTTTGCAAGCAAATGATCGGCCCTTAGAAAATTTTCACTGTGAAATGATGCAAAGTAGTTTTTGCCCAGAAGGTATGCAAGGTTTTTAAAAAGATCCTGATCGACCCGGTTCAAAACCAGCTTGATCCTGGCAGGTGCATTCACGCTGATATTCACATTTATTTTCTTGTCTTTGGCAGTAGGATCGTTTTCCTGCCGAGTCACAACAAATTTGTGGGGAGGAATGAAAGCAATGCTGCTGAGATGGTCTAAAGATTCTTTCAAAGCCGTTTGCGCTATGCTTTCATTTTTCTTTGCGTCCTTAAGAAAAGCCACCAACTCTTTTGGGCCTGCTATTGGCAGTCCGGGGATACGGGCGGATTCGTTGACGTAAAAATAGGCCTCTTCATAGACTTCCCAGGAAGTAGCCAGACGTCCCCTGAAGCGCAATTGCTCATCACGATCAATAAGCCCTTCAAAGACCATGTCGTTGATAGCGCTGCTGGCCGAGTCCGCCGATAAAATGGGGTTCAAAATACTGGCGTCACCGATGGACCCCGCAATATACTGATTGAGTCGTTCAGGATTTCCCCGTGTCTGTTGCTCGTAGGTGGGGACCCAGAAATAGGATTGCAGCAAGACCAGGATTAGAAGTATGGGCGCTAGGATGAGGACTCGTTTGGTAGTCATATCTGTTTACTAACGTTTTAAGTTTTAGGTTTTAAATTTAAGTATTTGCAAATAATCGTAAAACAATAGCATAGAACCTAACACTTAAAACCTAAAACGTGATGAATTCGACTTTTTTCGAATTCATCAATATATAATTTCGTGCATCTTTCACTAAAAACCAACAAGAAATAAACAATTAACGGATAGCATCCAATTGAGCTTTAACTCAGTTGGAGTCTAAGTAAATGTTATTAAAGGATAAACAGCGTAAGATATAAACATAAGAAATTAGTGGGGGTGAGTCAAGGAAAAAGCGCTTCAAAAAAAAGCGGGCTACGTTTTAACTGTAACCCGCTTTTTTATAATATATTTACAGGGGCTTATTCTGCAGGCGCCGGGGCTATGGCCGCCTCTGCTTTCAGTTCTGCCAAAATCTCATCAATTGCATCCACTTTTTGTTTGACTATCTCAAGCTTAAGATTATCAATGTCGAGCTTGGCGGCTTCGGCAAGATAGCTCTTTGCATTTTCAAGGTCGGCAACGGTTTCTTTGCTGGCAGCAACATCAGCTTTGTACGTGAGGA
>JACNIG010000316.1 GCA_014383215.1 Candidatus Desulfatibia vada
GGTTTGTGTCTCTGAGAACGTGAGTCGTGAGGTCCAGAGTACGCGAACTACGACAGGCGGAGACCGAGGAAGGCAATCTACAGGTTGCCAATGACAGTGCCCTGGGTATAAGTACCGTTAACGGCCTATCGGGACTGACCATCACGGACACTCTTGGTGACGATGGTGGAAATAACATCCAGGTTTCAGCTGATGGCACTGTTACTATCACACAGGCGCTTAGCAATAATGATGCAGGTAACGTAACCCTCGACGCTAACGGCGCCAATGCTGATGTCGTAGTCAAAGCCGAGGTAACCGCTCCGAATGGATTTACCAGCACCGGCGATGAGTTTGACAACACGGGCGGAATAATTAACACTTCGGGTGGTGCCGGTGCAATTACGATTACCCATACTGGTGCTGTTACCATCGGTGCGGCTTTGAAGGCGGGTGCCGGGAACGTTGCCATTGACACTACTTCGACGATTGGCCTTAATGCCGTGATTACGACAACAACCGGCGATGTGGACATAGACGCTACGGGTTTGACGACGGTCGCTGACGGCGGTAACATTACCACAACCGGCACAACTAATGGAAACGTGACATTTGGTGCAGCCAAGACCGGTGCGCTGACGACCTCCGGCAATGTAACCACCGCGGGCGGAACCATTACGTTCACCAATGCCACCCAATTGGGCGACAGTCTAACCTTGAGCACCGGTTCGAGTGCGGCTGGTAACATTGCCTTCTCATCAACACTTAATGGAACAACGGATTTAATAGAAACATTGAATATGACGGCCGGAACCGGCAGTATTACCTTCAGCGGTGCTGTAGGTAATACGAAAAAACTTGGCGCGATAACGATAAACAGTGCCTCGCTCGGGGTTACGGCGAATTCTACAATCGATGCAAAGTCTGTTTCCATAACCGATGGAGGAGCGGTCGAGATAAAAGATGATGTTACGGCTCCAAGTGGTTTTAACAGTACCGGGAACGGTGCGTTTACTATGACAGACGGTGCTTTGATTGATGCCGTAAGTCAGCTGATCGATATTTCGGCAGGCGGCGATATTACGCTCGGTGGTCTAAAAACCACGAGCGAGTCTCCCCTGGCAGTGCAAATCGTGAGCACGGGCGGTTCCATTCTCGACGGCGGGGACAATCCTGCTCTGGATGTGGATGCGGTGAATGGAACTCTCACTATGACCGCCGCTACCGGCAGTATCGGCATCAGTGGCGATCCTGGCGATTTGACAGATGGCGATCCGCTGGAGATAAAGGTCGCCAAACTTAGCGCCGAGGGAACCAGTATAGGAATTAAAGAGACAGATGACCTTTTGCTGGGTGTGGTTGATGCTGGAGCCGGTGCTGTTAAGCTTATAGCCGGTGAAGACATCGATGAAGGTTCCATTAAGGGTGGAGATGTAACGATAGGAGCCACAACCATCGGATTAACGACACCTGTTAATGTCGACGTTGGTCCTACCAATCTGTTTATGACGTTAAGCGACCAAAACACAGCCGGCCTTTCAGGTTATTTAAGGCCGGCCGGAGCGCTTAATTCTATTCCCGATGCCGGAAACATTGTTGCGCCGGGAGTTGTCATCATTGAAGGAATCTATACATTTCTTGCTGGAGAACTAGCCGGACTTGAAGGTGCGCTGGCAGCACTGGCAACTATATCAAATCAGCAAGAAGCACTTGAAGCGCTGCTGCGTCTTGCTGCTGAGGCCAACTTTTTCATGATACCGCCTCTGGATCTTTTCATAGATATGGAGGAAGAAGATGAATTTTTGGATGGAGCATGGTTGCTGAACCCCGACGATTTGAATGTAATGCACGAGATTGGCAGGCCGACTTTGCTGCACAGCAACAGCTCGCCGGGAACCAGCCCGCAGGTTTCGTTAATCCCGAACGGGAATCAGGAGCAAGATCTGCGGATTTTGGCCAGTCTTTAAATTTGAATTCTCCGTCCTGCCATGGCAGGACGGAAAATTCAAATGAAAGATAAAATCGTAACACGATTTTATTGATCCACAAATAATGAAAGGGGTTTGCCGTTAGGCAAACCCCTTTATTAGTTCATTCCTCTATCCGGTATTTCATTTGTACGAACCTATGTCTTTAGATCAAATCTTTGCTCATTTTATCTCCTTCACCAATTGCAACCAGTTCAGACATCAGAATCCTATTCAAAATATCGGGTTGGCGCTGCTACTTTTTACCCATTTTAGCTCAAGGCTGTTTTGGGTAAGGGCGGAGGTTTGAGGTCGGAGCATCTGACTTCTGATATCTGACATCTGACGTCTGGGAATTGAGGGATTTAGGCCTCAGTGAAATAGAAAACCAGAGGCATTGCACCCCAGTACGATAGTAAACTACCTACCCAGTATAAATGGCCCAAAAGGGATTTAACAAGGCAAGCGGGGCAGGCGGGGTAAAGATTTAGGAAGAGGATGGAAGAACTTCGCGCTCGATTTCCTCAATTCTGTTATGGGCATTACGTTACTGGGGCCGTGGGTTTCTCTGGACTGAGATGCAGAGCACCCAGGCCTGCTCTCTGGCGCAACTTGCGCAGATAATCGTACATCATTTCCCGATAGGAGGCTTCACGCGCCAGTTTGGCTTCGTAGTAGCCGACCCACTGGATAAAATCGCGGCTCTGTTCCAGCTCGCCGGCTTTGTATAGGTGGTAGAAGTCGGCAGAGAGGAGTCCATAATGCCTTTCTAATTGGGTCAATTGTGCATCCAGCCCATGGATGTCTTGAATGATCTCGTTAAGTGTCATGGGTCTTACAAGCTCCCAACGTTTGAAGGGTTTTATAGGATTTACAATTAAAAATCAATATAACATTCCAATCTTTTTCAGTCAATCGGATTTCTTATGCTGTAAAACTTGCCTGGGCTTATATCAAATAAATATTGCACAATAAATACAATTGTGCTATCAAATGTATACACAATTAATCATGAGGGGTTATTATGGAACAGCTTGATGTTTTTACAGTTCGTGAGCTGCGACAGCGCACCGGTGACCTTCTCAAAGATGCAGAAGAGGGACGGCTTGCTTTGATTACAAAACATGGCCGCCCTGCTTTTCTTGCGGTTCCCTTTGATGAACGTTTGTTGAAACATGGGGTAAACAAGGCTTTAGCTCTCCATTTATTCCAAGCAAGGCATATCACGCTTTCTCAAGCCGCACGAATTTCATTCTTGTCGATAGATGATTTTTTGGATCTTTTGAGCGAATTCGAAATTCCGGCTGTTGATTATCCACCTGAAGATTTGGCTGAGGAGCTGGAGACTTAACGGTGTCGAGTTTAGTCGTTGCAGATGCCGGTCCTTTGATCGGAATGGCCCGGACCGGGCATCTCTCTATACTGAAAAGCCTTTACAATTCAATATCCATTCCTTCACGGGTTTTTGAAGAACTCAAGGTTTCGAGCCACAAACCAGGTACCATGGCGTTATCTGAGGCCATCAATGCCGGTTGGATCAAAATTGTCGAGCTTAAACAAGCGAGCGAATCTTCTATTTTACGTTTACTAATAGATGCAGGAGAAGCAGAATCTATTCAACTCGCATTGGAAAAAAACGCCCGTCTGTTAATCATTGATGACAGAAAAGGAAGGAAAATCGCCAAAAGCAGGGGTATTAAAGTCATTGGAACCGGCGGTATTTTAATAATGGCTAAAAGAGCAGGAATTTTGGACAGAGTATCGCCAGTTCTCAACGCGCTTTCGGATGCAGGCTATCGGTTGTCTCCGGATTTGTTCAAACGAATCATGGAATTGGCCAATGAGGGTTGAAGCTTAACAATAGGATTGAGAGGACGTTCGAGCAGAACGTTTATATTATTAGCAATTCCTACAAGAACGCGGCTTCGCTGCTTTTATATGTTGAGGTGCATTCCTCGCTGAACCCTGAATACCGATTCCCGAGTCAAGGCGTAGTATTTTACTTCGAGGGATGCATAACGCAGTTCCTGTGTTGCTCAGGCTTGCCTTTGGTGAAGAATTTGTTTTTTAGTGGTACGATATTCATCAAAACAGAGTGGCTTTGATCAAAGGCACCCGAGTTTAATATAATCTCCTGATTTTAGGAAGTTATTTTTCGTTTTCAAAACCAAAATAAATTCTTCATGAGAAATGCGGGCTGACACATCCTCAGACTTTACCAAGGCTCCAAGTAAGACAATACGGTTGACAATTTCTTACCTGCGGTGTAATCTAAAGCTTGCTTTCAATTCTAATCACTAAGGTAAATATATATGGAAACCATATCATCCAAGGTCACATCAAAAGGACAGGTTGTGATTCCCAAAAAATTGAGGGAAAAATATGGGATACGCTCGGCCACATCGATTCGCTGGATCGAAAATGAGCAAGGCATTTTGATGGTACCCGAGTCTGAGGATCCGATTATAGCGGCCCGAGGGATGTTGAAGGGTACTGGAATATTGAAAGCCTATTTGAAAGAAAAAAGACTCGAAAAACAAAGGGAGAACAAAAAAGTTGCCAGGACCAAATAGTTTTGTCCTCGATAGTTTTGCTTTAATTGGATATTTCGAAAATGAATCCTTTTCTGATCAGATCCAGCATGCTCTCATTCAGGCAAAAAGTGGAACCTCTCGCTTATATTTGCATGCAATTCACATAGGTGAGGTTTACTATATTACATTGAGGGAACAAGGCAAGAGTTTGGCAGACTTAGCCTACTCCAGAATTAAAGCTTTGCCGATAAAGCTGATCGATCGCATCGATGAAGAACTTCTTCTGGCAGCTGCCGGTCTTAAAGCAAAATATCCTATTTCGTATGCAGATTCCTTTGCTGCGGCTTTGGCGATGATCAAAAACTGTCCCCTTATAACAGGAGACCCTGAATTCAGATCGCTTGAAAAACAAGGTATCATCAGCATCGAGTGGCTTATATAGACCCTAATTTATAATTCAATTTTATTTCTTATTGTATCAGAGAGTTGATCCATTAAATCAGGAAATGATTCAACTATTCTTAGAATGTCTGCCAAATCCTTTTGCCTTTTACTCATCCGCCTTTCGGTGTCGGAATAAGCCCAAACTTTGCCATCGAGAACATCCTTAACATCAGCAACATTCATATCATAACCCAAAACATTGTGGATTTTTGCTCTCGGAATAAATTCTTGATACCTTGAATCCGTTTGAAGTTGAATCCTCAAATCCGACTCGCTGGAGCTTAAATTGATACTATGTGTAAAATGTTGAATCTTGAAATATTTTGAAGCTGTCTCACAGAACGATTCAACATCTTTAATAGCGACGACTACGTCTAAATCGAGGCTTACAACAGGTTCCGCGTATGCATTAACGGCAAGGCCGCCGATAACACAATAATCAGCACCTAAATTAGATATAGCGTCCAGGAAAATCTGTAAAATATCGACCTTCCCATTTGATACGGCATTTAGAAATTCTTTTTTCGTCATTTGTCTACCTCTTTTTGCTCCAATTTGTCGGAAACGTAACTTGGCAAGACCTTACACTAAATACACTATCAATACAATCCTGTTATCCTGTCCAAAATATTTTTCATTTCCCGGGAGATGAGAGTAACTGAAGCGAATTCAAATGCTTCACAAATAATAAAGGGGTTTGCCGTTAGGCAAACCCCTTTCGCTTATTAGATCCCGTCCCGCTGAAAGCGGGACGGGAGTTTTATAAAATCGCTTTGCGATTTTATTATTATTTCTTCTTGTTGAGTTCCTTGAGGACCAGATCGGTGATATCGACATCGGGATCCAGATAACCGATGGTATTGGGATCTTTCAAGATGATGCCGTATTTTTTATTTTTTGCTACATTTTTCAAAATATCGTTAGCTTTTTCCAGTATGATGGCAACAAGTTCACGGTCTTCACGGGTAATATCTTCCTTAGCATCGGCCACCAGTCGCTGATAATCCTTGTACATTTTTTGAAGCAGTTCGACTTTATCGCGCCTATCACCGGCAACCAGTTTGTCGCCCTTTTGATTAATAAAGTCTCTCAGCTTGTTAATATCAGCCAGTTTATTGTCAAGAACCGCCTGTTTTGTTTGACGCATTTTCAGGATGTCGGCTTTGGCATCTTTACCCATCTGGGACTCATTAACCAGTCGCTGCAGGTTGATATATCCTACCTTTTCGGCTGCAAACGAAGATGTACACCATACCAACGCCAATACAATACAGCCTGCAATCACTAACAAATTCTTTTTTCTCATGTTGTTCTTCTCCTTTTTAGAAATAGTTTAGCCACACAGAGACATAATAGTTTAGCCACAAAGGCACTAAGACACTAAGATTATAATACTAATTTAAATTGTCCGATTGGTTTTATTGGTTTAATTAGTTTTATTTGTTAACCAACCAAACCAATGGAACCAATTTAACCAATAAAACTGAATCATTAAGCTTTATAATCCACACTCCTTCTTTGTGCCTTTGTGTCTTAGTGGCTGAGAAACTAATATTTTGAAATTATAATCACTGACATTGAAATAAGCAATTAAAAAATACTATTTATTACAACTTCAAGAGTTTATGATGTCGAAGGCGTTTTATTAGTCCTGAAAAACCTAGTCCTTTGGGATCGTCGAAGACCCCGCATTGCGAGGGTCATAGATATCTGGCTCTGCCCTGGAGTTTTGCGTCTAAAATCACAAATTCCGAGCACCAAAAAACAAACAAGCTCCAAACTACAAGCACCAAATTCCAAGGAAATTCCAAACTACAAGCACCAAATCTCAAGGAAATTCCAAAGTTTGTTATTTTGAATTTCGGTCATTGTGATTTGTTTGTAATTTGTAATTTGATATTTGGAATTTAATTTACTGCCCGGAGTCCCGCTTGAAGCGGGAGTTTCATAAAATCGCGCTAAGCGATTTTATTAGCGATTTTATTTTCCCAACTTTTCGTTAGATAATTTTTCCATCACTTCCAGTTTATCATCCGGAAGTGGATATTTGGCTGCGCAGCGGAAACCGAACAAAAAGCTGCTGTAATTGGCCGGATAACGATCCCGGTTGGCAGACCGCAGACTTTCGGAGCCTTCCATAAAGGAGCCTCCTTTGATGACGTGTTCTTCACCGGTTTCCGGTCCCGCAGGATTTTTAGCGGCCCTTTCGCCGGTTGCATACCAGTCTTTATTCCATTGATACACGTTGCCGCCCATGTCCTGCAAGCCGTAATAGCTCCGGCCCTTTTCGTATGCGTTTACCGGTGTGGTAGCGCCGATGATATTATCATAGTTGGCCGTAGTATCATCCGGCTCCGAGGCCCCCCAGGGATATTCATTGCCGTCAGGGCCCCGGGCAGCCTTTTCCCACTGGGCCTCTGTAGGCAGGTCCTTGCCGGTCCATTGGCAATAGCTTAAAGCGTCGTTATAGGACACCTGGGACACCGGGTGATCATCTTTGCCTTCGATCTCTGTCAAGCCATCCGGTTTTTTCCAACTGGCTTCCGGGATTTTTTTCCATTTCCGGCCGATTCTAACCAATCCACTACCTTCTTTTTCAGCATCGGTTACATACTGGCTAACCGCGACGAATTTTTGATATTGCTGATTGGAAACCAGGTATTTATCGATGTAGTATTTGTCCATGTATATTTTCTGTGGCGGTTTTTCAGCTGAGTAATTATCCGAGCCCATGGTGAATTCACCGTTTTTGATCAATACCATGACGCTTTCGTCGCCGGGATAAATGATTTCATAAAAACCTTTACTGTTTTTTACACCGATTTCGATTTCTTCCGGCGGGGGTGGAGGCGGCCCTTTATCCCTGGAAAGAAAATAACCGGCGCCGGCTCCGGCTATAACCAAAACAGCTAACACCGCAGCGATCAACCCCATAGGAGACTTCTTTTTGACAATGACGACATCCTCCACGTCCGGCATCTCTTTGGCGGCTGCGATATCAAGAGATGCATCCAGAAGGGTCTCATCAAAGATCATGGTTACATCATCATGGGTTTGTTGATCGATCTCCATGGCCCGGCTGAATTCCGCAAAATCATTAAAGCGATCGTCAGGATCCTTTTCAAGGGCCTTGGAAATGGCCTGGCTGACTTCAGCAGGGAGATGTTCGGCGTACTTGTTAGGGGGATCCGGGATTTCGTTCATGTGGCTGAACATAATCTGGGACGTTTCAGTGGCGGTAAAGGGTCTGCGGCCGGCAAACATCTCGTAGAACACTAATGCCAGGGAATAAATATCGGATCGGACGTCAATTTCCGTGCTCCTGTCAAAGCGTTCAGGGGGAACGTAATGAATCGACAGCATACTGGCGGCGGTATCATGGGAGGCCGTAGAGCCCATTTTGGCGATCCCGAAATCCATGATTTTGGGAACATGAGCCTCGTTGATCATAATGTTGGCCGGTTTGATATCACGGTGTAAAATACCGTTTTTATGGGCGTACTGAAAGGCATCCAGGCAATGTTTGGCGATATTATAGGCCGGGTCAAAGGGCAGCGGACCCTGGCGCTGGGCGATCAGTTTTTTTAATTCAACGCCCTTGACGTATTCCATGACAATACAGTAGTTCTGACCGTCCGGGAAAAACTCCATTAGCCTGCATATATTGGGATGATCCAGCTTGGCCAGGATCATTGCTTCGTGAAAAAATTTTCGCACGACTTTTTCGTTTTCCAGAACCTGGGGATTAAGGACTTTCAAGGCAACCGTTTTCCCGTCTTCGGTCGTAGCTTCCCAGACACTGCCGAAGCCTCCTTTTCCCAGCGACTTGGTAATCAGATAGTCGCCCAATCTTTCGTTGATCATTTTTTATTACCTCACAAGATCTATCAGTCTGTTTGTAACGCTTGAGATCAAATCAACTTTGTCTATCCGTGCAATCAGAACGGTAATGTTGTCGGGTCCGCCGTTTTCATTGGCTTTGTCTACCAGCTTTTCAGCCACAACATCCGGTTCCAGGTATTCGTTCAGAGTGTTTACTATGTCTTCATCGGAAACAACACCATGCAGGCCGTCACAGCACAGCAGTATATACATGTTCTTTTCGATTTGCCGGTCAATCTGGTGTGCATCGACGGCTAATTCGTCACTAAGACCGATAGCTTTGGTAATAACATGCCGATCAGGATGCGTCTCGGCTTCTTCTGCGGTAATAACGCCGGCCTTGACCAGACTTGTTACATAGGAATGGTCTTCAGTAAACTGGGTGATGTCGTTTCCGTAAATAAGATAACCCCGGCTGTCACCCACGTGGGAGTAATACATTTTGTTTTTTGTAATAACAATCGCAGTAAGGGTGGAGCCCATTCTTGCGGTTTCAAAGTGTTCTGCGCCTTTGTCTATGACCTGCTTGTTGGCTTTGAGAAACGCCTTGGTCAGTGATTCCGTCACATTATCAGATACATCATTATAATATGTTTCCATGAGCGTATCAACAGCAATTCTTGAAGCCAGGGATCCTCCTCCCATGCCTCCCATTCCGTCGGCTAACGCCAGCAGGGTCCCTTTTTTGCTTTCAGCACCGTTTGCGGGTATATGATAGGAGCAATAGTCCTGGTTTTCGTCCTTTTTCATTCCGATGTGCGATGCTGATCCAATTGTAAGGGAAATCATGATTATCCTGTTTCTTCTATTTCAGCGTATCGAACCGGCCAGACAATGGCATTATCGTCCTTTTTCTGGTATCCGACTTTACCGAACCACATGTTCATATTATAGACATATTTCGGGCCGAACTTATGTTGTGTTTTCGACCAATAACCGAGATGAGTGAGAACTCCGCTAAAAGGATTGTCCAAGGGCAAAGCCGGGTTCCGTTGCTTTTTGTCGGAGATATTTTTCAATTCGGAAATTGTTGGCAGTCTCCATCCGGACAGGTCTTTGTGTTTAAGGTTACGGCAGTATTCGACTGCATTTTCATAATTTTCGGCAATCTGTTTGGGCTTCTGCATCCACATGATGCTTGTGAGCAGATCGGTGACGGTCCCATCCTTATTATCTGAAAAGCGATTTCTGGTTTTGCCGGTAATATTATCGGTTAACGTTCCGTCGGCATTCTCTATGAATCGTTGTTTGACCACCTTCACTGCGGCGGTTTTAAAGCCGCCTTCGGCGTTATCTTCATTTCGGGCGACCACTGAAAAATTTAGGGTTCCGGTTTGACCTAATTTCTTACTCAGCTTCCATTCGGTCCCTTTGCCGGTCATACCATAACGCTTTTCCCCGATCATAAGGGATACTGTTTTGGCAGGCCTGTCGGTCTTGGCGGAAAATGTAAATCTCTTTTGCAAATCTCCTGTTTTGGGGCTGACTTCCGCCGTGATGACATTGACCGGCAGGGCGGGTTCTTTGGTGGTTTTTATCTCACCGGTTTTGGGCCGTCCCTGAACCCCGTCTTTGTTTCGGGCAGTTACGCTGTAATTGCTGAGGCCCAGTTTGTCGATCCGGGCCACGTAATTCCATTGGGTAGCTGTACCTTGCATGGCAAACTGCTTGCCGTCGATATCAACATAGACCTTATCTGAAGGTGCCGAGGTGTTGACCTTGATGGTAAAGCTGTCTCCGGCATATCCTTTGCCGGGGCTGACTACACTTACGTCAACAGCTGCAATATCAGGTATGGGCAGCGGGCTTTTCTTGGTCACTATTTTTCCGCTGAGGGCACTGCCGGTTTGACCTTTGACGTTTTTGGCGATTACGGTGAATTGTTTGGTGCCGATATCGGGAATCAATTTTTTGTAATACCAGCTGCTGCCGGAGCCTTCCATGGGATAAACCTTGTCGTCCATTTGAAGTGTGACGCCGGCGGCAATCCGGTCGGTCTTAACGCTGATCATAAACTCTTCGCCGGCATAGCCGGTCTCAGGCTTCGGCTTGACTGCAATTACGTTGCTGATGCCGGCTTCCAGCAAAATAGTTCCTTCTTTGGATCGGCCTTGGATTCCATCTACATTGGTGGAGACAGCGGAGAAATTGACGGTTCCTATATGATCGATTTTTTGTTCCAGAGACCAGTTGGTGCCGGAGCCACTCATTTTAAAGCGTTTGCCCTTGACGATCAAATAGACGCCGGCGGCCGGAGTCTCTGTCGCAGCCGTGAAACGATACTTGTCTCCTCCCAAGCCCTTCTTGGGATCTACGCTTACTTGCTTTACATTGACGACCGGTGCCCGCGGTTTTATTGTCGTAATGCGCCCTTTGCCTGGTTTGCCTTCAATGTCATTGGGGTTGATTGCAGCTACTATGAATGGGGTCTCCCCTAACTTGTCGATTTTCAGGCTGTATTGCCACTCGGTGCCGGTTCCCTGCATGAAATGCTTCTTGCCGTTAACTTCGAGATAAACTTCACTGGCCGCTTCATTGGTTTTGGCTGCTACCGTGAATTTTCCACCCGGATAGCCCTTTTCCGGGGTTACAACAGCATCTATGATGTCGACAACCGGTGAAGGTGACAGCCTGGCTAAAACAAACTGGCCTTTTTGGGACGAGGGTGTCTGCAGCCGGCCGGCCAGCAACTTTGTCCCTGCGATTTTAGCGATGGTAAATGGGACGCCATCATCAAAAAGAAAAATAAGATTTTCAAAATCGATAATCTCAAAGTCGTTTTCCGATAATAATTTATGTATATAATATGCAAAAAGGCCCATTTGATTTGTATTATTGCTTCCAGGCCAGTGCTGATCGCCGAATGCAATGACTTCCCGGGAATTTCTGGATGCTGCTTCTAAAATCTTTTCCTCATATCGCAGATTGTCCAGCGTTACAGGATTCTCATATCTTCTGATAAGTTTGCGTTGAAAGGGGGTGTCGGTGATGATCAGCAGGTTCTTGGCTTTGAAATTTTCAGAAGTAAAAAAATCTTCGACAAGAGCCGAATGTTTCAACCATGTGAATTTCGATTTTTTCTTGCCGTCAATGGGAATCCAGTACGTTTCACCCTTTTCGTCTTCCGTGCTTTGCCCGGAGAAAAATACAAACAGATTGTCTTTTTCGGTGAGCTCGCTGGTGTATTTCCCCATGCTGGTGAGAATATTTATCAGGGTCGGTTTTTCTTTGGTATTATCGGTCAAAAGAGTGATATTGGACTTTCTGAAATTATATTTTTGGGCCAGAACGTTGGCAATCGCTTCAGCATCTTTTGCAGGACTTTGTAATTTAGTCCAGTTTTTGTAGTTGTTGATTCCGATAATGAGCGCATGATTTTTACCTGTTGATTTCTTTTTTGATAGGGCTGAGAGTCCTTCCGAGGCCAGAATTGCTAGTAAAATAAATAAAAAAACGGAAACAATAACTTTAATCGATTTTTGTGCGATCATCAGATTCCATCTCTTTTAGTATGAGTTGTATTTACGAAGACGGGGCAGTAACGAAATTATATTCATATGATTTAATTCAGCATTTGTCAAGAAACATTCAGTTTTCAAAATAAAATCGTGTTACGGTTTTATTAAACTCCCCGTTGCGAAGCACTGACGTAGGTCAGAACCTCCGCCAGGTCGGGATTTCCGTTTTGCTCCAATGAGCTTGGGGGGTCAGATTGGCGAAAGGTTTACCTGCCGATAGCCTTGGCGGGCTAAAATTCCTGTTTCTGCAGCAAGCTACCAATCTTCGGGGTATTTCGGACGAGCATTATAAATCAATTAAAGGAGGAATCTGATAGCAGTTGACAATCAACAACGATAGTGTATATGTAATATAAAATTAACTTGGTGTGAGAATAATATGAAATCTGATGAACAGGTACATTTCAAGGTAGAGACTGCCCGGATTGCCGCCACCGGCATTTCAGATACGGGGAATGTTCGATCCGAGAATGAAGACTCGATATTCCTTGATGAGGCCGGAACCTTTTTACTGCTTGCCGACGGAATGGGGGGGCACGAAAGG
>JACNIG010000005.1 GCA_014383215.1 Candidatus Desulfatibia vada
CGCATTAATGGTTTTCTCGCTTTTCCCTCCCCTTGGGTAGATGAACTGATCCCAGCTTAAATCAGAAACAGGGAAAAGAAATTTTGAATTTTGAATTTTGAATTTTGAATGCACAGATTTCGCCCTTTGTGCTTTTGCCCCTCTATGCCCGGTCTTTACACCAATTGTACCCTTATTCGCCCTGCGTCTTCCAGCATCTTCTGGATTTCTATCGGCAGATAAAGCTGGTGATTCCCGGTGATGGCCAGGCGGCCTGTGTAGGTCTCTCCGGTGTTTAGATTCAGTATCCGCACGGCGACTTTCTGTTTATTTTCAGTGCCGATCCCTTCTTCGGCAGCAAGATCCCTCTGTTCTTTCGGAATAATGATCTGCTCTTCATAACCATCCTCATTTACTTCCCATTCAATCAATTGCATAATAACTTCCTCCTTTCCGGTGTGTTTGGCCCTGTTGGAATAGTTTCACGATTCCATGGGGTAAAGTTTGGTGAAAATGGCTGCTAAGTATTACTTCCGGGACATAAATAAGTAAAGCCTTAATAGGTTCGTGCAGAACGTGCGGATTTCCGATTTTCATGGCCGGAAATCCTTGTTTGAGCGCACCGATTATATCATCGCTGTTTTTGGCCTGAATCCCTAAGGATTGAATATTCATAGCGCCCCCCTAACCCGGATAAACCGGAAATAACAAATCACAAGCATCCCGCCAAAAAGACGGCGGGCAGGCAAATTTCAAATAAATTCCAAACTACAAGCTCCAAATTCCAAATTTGGGATTTGTTATTTGGAATTTCCACTAGCTCAATTACTCCATGAATGGATACGAAAAAGTTTTGCCACAAAATACACAAAATTTACAACTAAGGGACTAATGTTTGGCAATTTTCCTTATTATAGAAGCCATATGCCAATTTGTAAAGAGTAAATTCAGAACTCCTGACCTGTATACGTAATTTCAACGTGACATGAAGGTTTAGTCGTAATTTCAGATGCAACAATTTGAACATCGAACATTCGACGTTCAACGTCGAACGTCGAATGTGGAAGGCGCTTCAGGCTTCGCCTTCGGCTACGACCCGACAGGTCGCTTTGTCTTTATTATAAATGGTAGAATACATTATTCGATGTTCAACGTTCGATGTTCGACGTTCATCTTTTATATGCCCTCAAGGTGTGGATTCTTCATTAAAATATGTTGAATCTGAATTTACGCCCGGTCAGGAGCCCTGAAATTGCGAAAGGCTAAGATTTCTATCCTTATTTGAATTCCATCCCGCACAGCTCCGAATGGGCGGGATCCTCCAGGCGGATAAATCTCCACTGCGTTCCGACCCCGTGAAGCGGGATTTACGCCTGAGGCGCACAAGTTCTCCATACTGACGGCGGACAAGTCCTCCATGTAAATTAAAGCCTTGACATACACATAACAATACATAATATTATATGCTTATTAATTCTCATTGGGAGGTGTATAATGAACACTGAAACCGTTCGGTTGAACATTACCATTCCAAAAGATCTGGCTCAGGCACTAAGCCGATTTGCCGGGCCCAGAAAACGCAGCCTTTTTATTGTTGAAGCCGTTAAACAGCGAATTGAACAAAAAGAGAAAGAGGAACTGAAAAAAAAGTTGGAAGAAGGCTATCAAGCTGCTGCTAAAGAAAGTTTAGCTATTACAAAAGAGTTTGAAGTCGCCGATTTGGAGGGCTGGGATGAATATTAAAAGAGGAGGAATATATCTTGCTGCACTTGACCCTGTCATAGGGAAAGAAATCTCCAAAACCCGGCCGGTTGTAATCGTCTCCAATAACAAAAACAATGAATTCTCGGGTACGGTGACAATCTTACCCGTAACATCTAAAAATATTCAGAAAATTTACCCTTTTGAGGTCTTTTTAAAAAAAGGGATCGGGAACCTTCCGAAAAACTCGAAGACCAAAGCTGACCAAATCCGAACCCTGGACAAAAGCAGGATCGTAAAATTCATTGGCGCACTAGAAAAAAAAGAACTGGCTCTGTTAGATAAAGCTGTATTAATTCATCTGGATTTATTTTAGTCCGGTTGCTTTGGGATAGCCTGAGTTGGGATTCCACCAGTCCAAACATTTCCTTTTGCCGGGTGCCGGCAAAACAGGATCGCAGCCGCATTATATAAAATCGCAATGCGATTTTATTTTTGTTTGACTTTTGGGTCTACATTTTCTAAATATGTTTCAGTTTTTAAAATCTATTTATTAAGGGGATTGATCGAATTATACTATAACCGTTAACAGGGGGGTAAGCTATGAAGAAATTTATTGTTTTTCTGGTTGCAGTCGGCTTGGTGTTGTACGGGGCTTCGCCCCTTTTTGCTGGAGGTGCTATCAATAAAAATAACTTGAGTGCAGAATACATCCGAACCATGAACCGGGCCGCAGCCACCGATTCCGCGGATATTGTGGCTTATAACCCCGCCGGCACGACGGCATTGGAAGATGGGATGTACAGCAACTTTTCGTTTCAATATATTGACAAGGAGTACGAAAATATAGTCTCGGGAACAACGTATACTACGACCGAGCCATCTACAATTCCAGAACTCTATGTAGTATACAAAAAGGGCCAGTGGGCCGGCTTTT
>JACNIG010000004.1 GCA_014383215.1 Candidatus Desulfatibia vada
TAATCGTCGTTATCGGTAAAAAGGAGGATTTGAAACGCATGAATGAGGTTTTAGGGTAAATAGTCCATCCGATCGAAATTGCAAAAGTAATGTGATACCATTAACGTATCTTTAAAATTGGTAACAATTCAGGTAGCTTGAAGTTTGGCAAGTTTAGCTCTTGCTCCAGATTTAGAGAAAAAACCGTGAGATAGCAAAAACAAGGTAAACATGTTACGGAAGCCGATTATAGAGACTACTATTCTAATTGGCGATGTCAGGCAAGATGGGAGAAAGCTGTTATGGAAAAAGTAAAGATCGATAATAATGCATTTGTTTATCCCATGCCGATGGTTTTGGCAGGTTCGGTGGTTGATGGCAGAGCAAATTTTATGGCGGTAGGATGGGTTTCCAGAGTCAATTTTAAACCACCAATGATAGGGATCGCATTAGGACCCCACCATACCAATAAGGGAATCGACGCAAACCAAGCCTTCAGCGTTAATGTTCCTGACTTTTCACTTATGGAGAAAACCGATTATTGCGGTTTAGTGTCAGGCAACAAAACCGACAAGTCAAAAGTCTTTAATGTCTTTTACGGAGAGTTGCCTGGTGCACCTTTGATAAAGGAGTCTCCGCTTTGCATGGCTTGCAAACTATATGATGCAAAGAAACTACCATCAAATACGCTATACATCGGTGAAATTATAGAGGCGTTTACGGAAGAACGCTACTTAACCGATGGCAAACCTGATATTAAAAAGATCAACCCTTTTACGCTTACTATGCCGGACAATAATTACTGGCAGGTAGGCAATCATGCCGGAAAGGCCTGGAGTATTGGCAAACGATTAAAAAATGATTGAGTAAATCAATTTAAATTTGGTTTTAAGGTCACAGAAAAATCAGCCCCATAGTATCTATAATGGATAGAATTCATTTAGTAAAATCAAGAATATTTAAAACATTACTTATTCTCTTTATAATCTTGGGTATTTTCGCAAACGGCGCTATGGCTGAAGCCTGTTTCTGCGGAGAAGCCTGTTTGCATAGCCTTCAAGATAAAACAAAAACAAGCAAAGGTTCTCCATTTCATCATCGTTGTTCCGGGACTCACTGTAAAAGCTGTAATTTGGAAGATGGACAAACACTTCAAGCGGCAAACTCTTCAACTCCAACCGGCAATTTAAACATTCTTGATACATCCTCGATTATAATATTTTATTTAACTGATCATCATTCCGACAACCAAATTATTACGAGTTTTTGTTCTCAGAATGATGCCCTTCTAAATTTCCAATCTGCACCGACTTACATACTAAATCTCTCTTTACTTATTTAACCCCTGCTAAAACAAGATCTACCTTCTTCAACCCTGAAACCTATCCTTTTGGGTGTCAACGACATTCAGGGTCTGGAAGAGATGCCGACAGGCGGCAAGGAATTAGATTAACGTAACTCCTGCAACACATACCCTGAAAAGGGGGTTATATGACGAATGACACTTCTTACAGATTGGGCCGGTTTGAAATTATCGAAAAGGAAAATGGCGAAATACATTGGGAAACTCACGCTGGTTTTGGTCGTCTTAGGACCGGGAAATGCTTTATTGAAGGAGAAATTTTGTTCATAGGACCTCACAAAACAGAAGAATTGGGTTTTTTAAAAGGTGAGTTCATTGATCATCTTAATAAATTCCCAAAATGGGAAAAAACCAAGTATTACTGCTCAAGCTATAGCATTTATAGCTGCAAAACCGGCAGAATGTCTCGTAATTTTGGAGCAGGTGAAGACATAGGGAATAAGATCAAAAGGATAAATAATTTGGGCGGTAAAGAAAAATTTTGCGAAGAAACTATACCTGAGCCAGTAAATCTTTCAAAAGTCATTTCGAAATTCACTGAAAAAGGCGTTGTAATTTGGGGACTACTCAAGGGTCGGTTTCTTTAGGTTCTTATTATGCCACAGTGCTTAAAGACCTGTAACTCAGAACAGAAGGTCCCAGGTAGTTGATTAGAATTTACAAGGAATAGGTGTCAATTATGAACTCAAAAATTTACGGAACGGTATGCTTTATTTCAGTCCTCTTGATATTGTCAATCCTTCAGGTTGCCCCGGATTTAGCAATAGCAGATGATCACAAAACCAACAAAAAAAATTACAAACGATATGAGAATAGCAAAGAACGCCATGATTATGACGATCACAATAGACGGCAGGTCAAAAAAGATGACGAAGGGAATGAAACTACAGGTCAAACCGCTTCATGGCTCCTGGCGGCAGCTAATTTGACTGTTGCCTTCAGCATCCTTATCAAAGGTGCAAGCCGCTTTCTTCCGTTAGATCCGCAAACAAAAAGTTCATTCAAAAGCTTTAACCGGTTCCAGAAAAAGCACCTGATGAGATTTCATTATGTTTTAAATCCAGTCGCTTTGTGTATAGCTTTTTTTCATTTTCTATTGTCTTATTGTCGTTCATCCCCCCTTCCTGAATGGGGTTTAATATTGGTAACCGGAATGGTTTTCTTGGGTTTAATTTTAAAATTCAAAGTGTCTCCCAAGGGGATGCGGAAATTCGTTTATCGCTTACATACGACATCTGTAACTTCTTTAATAATGATTCTTCTGTTAGTGG
>JACNIG010000333.1 GCA_014383215.1 Candidatus Desulfatibia vada
AAGCTGCCGTTACCGGCGACACCGTCGGCGATCCTTACAAGGATACCGCAGGTCCTGCCATTAACCCCATGATCAAGATATTGAATGTCGTTGCTTTGCTGATGGTTCCATTTCTGTTGTAGATTACGGCATTTTGATTAGTAGCGTTTAAATTGAAAAAGGATTGGCGCTGTGATGCGTCAATCCTTTTTTATTGATTGTTGTTTGAATGTATGTTATAAAACACTTAGGTTTTTCTTAAAATTATATAAGTTGGTGTAAAAATGGACAAGAATAAAGTCAAGGAAGCGCCGAAACCGACCAACCAAAAGGTGAGGGAATTTAAGGTGGGTGATCTTGCCGTATACCCTGCGCACGGTGTCGGCCGGATTAATTCCATTGAAGCCAAGATTGTTAACGGCGAAACGCATGACTTTTATATGATGAAAATAATTGAAAACGACATGACCATTATGATTCCCACCTGGAACGTGGATCAGGTGGGGTTAAGGGATATCATCGACGAAAAAGAGGTCCCCAAAGTATACGAAGTCATGAAACAGCGGCGTGAGTCCCCTGCCGAAACCCAGACCTGGAATCGCCGTTATCGTGAATATATGGACAAGATCAAGACCGGTTCACTTTATGATGTTGCCGAGGTGTTCAGGGATCTTTCCCTTTTAAAATTAACAAAAGATCTCTCTTTCGGCGAGCGCAAACTTTTCGATACGGCCCAGCTTCTGCTGGTAATGGAACTTTCCACCGCTAAAAAGACTGATGAACAGACAATTCTTTCAGAGATCGAGCTACTGTTCGCAGCTGACAAAGATCCAGACAGCGAGAAATCCGAAAACTCCAAAGATAGCGATAATTCTGACAAATAACTCTCCCCGACCCCAGCATGCCCAATGCAAGTGCCTTTACAATTTTTGTTGATGAGCCCGACTCAGGCCGGCGCCTTGATCTGTTTGTCGCCTCTTGCATTGCTGCCTGCAGCCGTGCCGTTGCCGCCGATCTGATACGCCGTGGAGCCATAAGGGTACAGGGCTCTGAAAAAAAACCCGGCTACAGGGTGAGACCAGGGGATGAAATTAGTGGACACATACCGTCTCCTAGGCCGGTGGCGCTGATACCTGAACCAATCAAGATCGACATTCTATACGAAGACAAGCATCTTATCGTGGTGAACAAGCAGCCGGGTCTTGTCGTCCATCCTGGGCCGGGGCATTCGACCGGCACTTTAGTTCATGGACTTTTGTATCACTGTCCTGACCTTGAAGGGATTGGCGGCGAGCTTAGGCCGGGGATTGTGCATAGACTCGATAAGGACACCTCCGGAACTCTGGTTGTTGCCAAAAACGCTGTTGCCCTTCAGCACCTGGCCGGGCAATTCAAGTCAAGAAAGATTAAAAAGGACTACCTGGCGCTTGTGCACGGTGAGATAAAGACGGATTCAGGTACAATTTCGCTGCCCGTGGGGCGCCATCCAACTGACAGAAAGCGGATGTCGACCGCCAGCCGCAAAAGCCGCGGGGCTGAAACTACATGGCAGGTCAAAGAACGGTTTTGGGGTGCAACTATGATCGATCTCAATTTAAAGACCGGGCGTACTCACCAGATTCGGGTTCATTGCGCCGCCATCGGCCATCCGATTGTTGGTGATACCGTATACGGCGGCCGCAGGACGCGGCAGACCATTGCAAAAGGTAACGACTTATCAGACATTTTCGGTGCTGTCACCAGGCAGATGCTGCATGCCCGTCACCTGGAATTTGTCCATCCGGCTACGGAAACAACCGTGACCTTTGAAGCGCCTGTCCCGCAAGACATGCAAGCACTGATAAGTGCCTTGCGCCTGCAGAAACCGAGTTCGCCTAACCCGGATAATTTATAACTCAAGTTTCGCACCCTGATTTAAATCAAAATCCTTAGCGCCCAAGGGTTGGATGGTATTTTTTAAAAGGCAAAATATAAACAGAGCGTTTTCGCTTTGTTGACGGCGCCTGGACATCAAATATCATTTTATCATACTGAATAGAATACAAAACTTCGACAAACGCTGCCGTTGCGCCTGGCCTGGTTGGATTGTGAGAACATAACTTTTTGCGCAGTTGTCGAGATATTTTACCTTTTAAAAAACACCATCCAACCTTTACGAGTAAAGCGCATCGTTAAAGTAGGGGTGCGAAACTTGAGTTATAACTTAATTGATGATGGCGTCGTAAAAAGGTTCATATACAAGGCGTAGTATTTTATCAGGAACGAGGCCATACATGTAGTGTGCCGAGTCTCTGCAAAAATAATACAACGCAGTAGATGGGACTTTTTAGGACGCCATCAAGTTTTACACCTTGTGATTCACCTTGAGTTTAGCATTTTTTTATTATATTCTTAGTTTACTCCAATAGGGCGAGGGGCCTAAGTTCTTCTCAACTGTCGACAAAGGAGATACGGCTTTGAAAAACTTAATCACACGCATTGCACAGGCATTGGTTGACCATCCGGAGCAGGTGGTAGTTACGGAAGTAGAAGGTACTCAGATCTTGGTAATAGAACTTAAAGTGGCTAAAGAGGATATTGGGAAGGTAATCGGCAAGCAGGGCCGGACTGCGCGAGCCATACGGACCATATTAAGTGCTGCTTCTGCCAAAATAAAAAACCGCGCTGTTCTTGAAATTTTAGAATAGTGCAATCGTTTTCCTAGAGGATGTGCTCATATCTGCCGCGCATTTCTGATTGCTTGCTAGAGCTCTTTTTGTGTTTATATGAAGAAGTATTTTGGCTTTTTGCTGGCTATGCTATTATTGCTTGAAGGATGCGTGTCATCAAATATCGAAGATCCTTCTATTTTGGAAACAGAAGGGTTTAAGAAATATACAAAAACCGATATATATATAGAAGATTCTCTTATCTCTCAACCAGTAAGCAAAAAAAAATATACAGATCCTGAAATTAGGTCCGGTCGATCTGGAAATTATCAGTCAGGGCCGGACGGGGCCCAAAAAGCAAAGCCTGGTTTTGAATGGGTTGCCGGGCCGGACAGAGATACAACTTGGGATGAGGCCCGGTCTTGGGTGCAAAGCCTTACAGTTGATGGCGGCGGCTGGCGCATGCCTACCATGGAGGAACTGAAAACCCTTTATCAAAAGGGCGACATAATTGTTTTAGCAAATGCCACCGGAAGCTGGGTTTGGTCCAGCGAAACCAAGGGTTCTTTGGCAAGGCTCTTCAGCTTCCGCTATGGTATTGATAAATGGACCAACCGCGGTTACGCTGAAAAAAATCGGGGTTTTGCCGTACGTCCCGGGAAATGATGATGGAAGATAATCTATGAAAACGTGTCCTTCTTGTGTAGGGGAAATAGAAAAAGAGGCCCTTAAATGCCCTTTTTGCGGCGAGATTCTAAATAAATCCGATCAACCCCAAACAAAATGGTATTTTTCTACCACAATTGTTGTGATTGCGCTCCTCTCCTTTGGCCCATTTGCATTGCCGCTGGTTTGGTTTCATCCACGTTATAAAACAACCACAAAGGTAGTAGTCTCGTTTATAGTTATTGCGCTGACTGTTTGGTTTTGTTTTATTATGAAAGATCTGTACCTACAGGTTTTGGAACAAGCCAAAGCGCTGGGACTCTTTTAAAAAAAAAGGGCGCAAAGCGAAGAGATTTCGCTTTGCGCTCAGAAAGATGCCCTAATTCCCTCTATTCGCTTCAAGTGGTGTTGTCCGGGTTGTAACAGTAAATGCAGCAGTTCAGGCAGCGGTTAGATTCATAAAGAGCATCTTCTTCAGTGATAACAAGGTCCGCTTCCACAAATGATTTGATGCGTTCATCCACCGGGAGTTCGGGCATCGGCGTCCGCTTCTTTTTGACGATCCCCGGCACCGATTCCAAAATCGATTCCGGGATATTATTTGTAAACAGCGTTTTTTCAGGCGGCGTGAGATCTTCGCCGGCCAGGTACATGTGGATGGATCGGGCGGCCCGTCTTCCAGCGCCGATGGCGGATACCACCAGGTCTGCTCCGGTGGCGGAGTCACCGCCGGTAAAGATATAAGGGATGCTGGCCTGCAGGGCGATTTCGTCTTCACAGTCGATGGTGTTCCAGCGGGTAATTTTCAGATTCGCGTCGAGCATTTTGTTTTCTTCCTTGAAAAACACATCCGGGCCCTGACCGATGGCCGTGATCAGCATATCGGTCGCAAGAACGGTCTCAGAGCCTTCAATCGGTACCGGACGTCGTCTGCCGCTGGCATCCGGCTCACCAAGCTCCATCTTCAGGTATTCCAGTCCGGTAACATAGCCGTCTTCATCACTGATGACCTTGGTAGGGGCTGCCAGGAAGACGAAATTGATGCCTTCATGTTCGGCGGCGACGATTTCAACTTCGTTGGCCGGCATTTCTTTGCGGGTACGGCGGTAGACGATCGACACCTCGTCGGCACCCAGGCGCACCAGGGTGCGAACACAGTCGATGGCCGTATTTCCGCCGCCGATGACCACGCACTTTTGGCCGACAAAGGGCCGTTCTTTATCGGGTGTTTCCTGCTGCCATTTGGCAAAATTGGTTAAGAAATTGATGCCGGTGTAGCAGCCTTTTAGCTCTTCACCTTCAACCCCCAGAGTGTAATCTTTCCAGGCGCCGATACCCAGGAAAATGGCGTCGAAACCGGAAGCGATCAATGATCCCATGTCAAAGTCGCGGCCGAGCTTTACGTTGGCTTTGTGTTCGACTCCCAGATCCAGAATTCCCTGGATTTCCCAGGCCAGCACCTCTTTGGGTAGCCGGTATTCCGGTATCCCGTATCGAATCATGCCGCCAAGTTTCGGATTGTCGTCAAAGATAGTAACGTTGTGTCCGAGACGGCGCAGAAAAAAGGCACAGCTCAATCCAGCCGGGCCGCCGCCGATAACAGCCGCTTTTTTGCCGGTAGAGGGGGCCACGGAACTCGGCAGGCGCGAGCCTGAATTCATTTCATGATCGGCCACAAAGCGTTTGAGCTGATTGATGGAGACGGCCTGGTCTTCAAGCCCTCGGCGGCATTTTACCTCACACGGATGGGGGCAGACCCGGCCGCAGGCCAGCAGCAGCGGATTACGCTCCTTGATTGTATTGACGGCGCCTTGATAGTCGCCGTGTTTGATCTGCATAATATATTTGGGGATGTCGATTTCAGCCGGGCAGGTCTGCTGACAGGGGGCGATGCGGTCGTCGAACTGGTTGAGATGGAGCAACTTTTGGGACATGGTTTTGATTGCCATGATATCCTTGGGGCAGACTTTTTGACAGGCGCCGCACCCCACACATTTATGTTCAATGACGACAGGATACCCATGGGACCCGATTTTAAGGGCATCAAAGGCGCAGGCCCTGACACAATCGCCTAAGCCGAGGCATCCGATGGGGCATTCCCGCTGGCCGCCATAAAGGCTGGTAAGCGCCTGGCAACTGTTGATTCCCATATAATGAAATTTATTGTCGGCGCGTTCGCCGCCTGTACACGTATTGTAAGAAAGCAGAGGCTCTGCCGTACCCGGATCAACCCCCATGACAGAGGCGATATTGGCGGTGGCTTCGGGGCCGGCAATAATGCAGACGCTGGGCGGTGCTTCACCGGCCACTACGGCAACAGCTGCGGCAGAGCATCCGGCATATCCGCAGCCGCCGCAATTGGCGGCGGCCGTATGTCCTTCCACTATGGCGATTCGGGGGTCCTCATAAACATAAAAGACTTTTGAGGCCGCACTGAGCACGGCTCCGCAGCCAGCCCCCAAACTCAACATAAATAAAATGGCTTCTAACACTATATCCTCCTTAAATCATCCCTTTGAATGCATAAAAGGTGAGGGACAGAATACCGGCGGTTACCAGTCCGATGGACGTATCCTGAAGCGGTTTCGGCACCCGGGCCAGAATGATGCGTTCACGCACACCTGCAAAAAGAATCAGTGCCAGACCGAATCCTACGGCATAAGCAGTTGACTGAACCAGGGTTTTCATAAAGTTCAGCTCTTTATCGATATTTAAAATACACGCACCAAATACGGCACAGTTGGTGGTAATCAACGGCAGAAAAATGCCCAGTCCGGCGTACAGGGCCGGGATGCTCTTTTTTAAAAACATTTCAACAAACTGGACCAGGGATGCAATCACCAGAATAAACGCTATCGTCCGCATATATACCAGTTTATACGGTACCAGAAAAAAGGCGTAAAGCACCCAGGTGATAACCCCGGCCAACACCAGGACAAAGACCACCGCCATGGCCATGCCGACGGCGGTTTCCATCTTTTTGGATGTGCCCAGAAAGGGGCAGTTGCCCAAAAACTGGGCCAGCAAAATATTGTTTACAAAGATGCCGCCGATAAGAATTTCCATGTAGCCCATTGATTTACTCCTATTTGCTTCCTAAAAGATTCATGCCGCAGAGCATTAACCCTAAGCAGACAAAGGCCCCCGGGGCTTGAACCATGAACGCAAACGGTTCAAAGTTCGCACCAAATACTTCTTGAAGGCCGATAACGGAAGTGGGTGTCGTCCAAAGGGTTAAATTGTTGGCACCTATCAATTCACGTACAGCACCGAGAGCCGCTAAAGAAAGGGTAAAGCCGATACCGATACCCAGGCCGTCGGCAATTGAAAACGAAATACTGTTTTTGGAGGCAAAAGCTTCCGCCCGTCCCAGCACAATACAGTTTACAACAATCAGGGGGATAAACACGCCCAGTTTGAGAAACAGGGGGTAGGTAAAGGCCTGCATCAGCAGTTCGGTGACGACAACAAACGTTGCAATAATGATGATATAACAGGCGATGCGAACCTTGGACGGAATGATGTTTCGCAATGACGCCACCAGAAGGTTGGAAAATACAAGCACGAACGTTGTGGCCAGGCCCATTCCAATACCGTTTTCCACGGTGGTGGTAACCCCCAGTACCGGACACAAACCCAGCACCAGCCGAAACGGCGCTATTTCTTCCCACAGACCTTTGGTAAATTCCTGTGTGAATGTTTTTGCCATCTTGATCTCCCTATTGGTTAAATTCCTTAAGCTTTTCCACAAGCTGAGGCTTAAGCTTTTGATAAACACTGCCGGCACCGGTGGCGGCCACACAAACCGCCCGTGAAGTAATCGTGGCGCCGCTCAAGGCGTTGACCTTGCCGCCGTCATTGGTAACTTTAAACGTCTCATTGAGGGACAGGCCTTTAAATTGAGCCGCAAAACCGGGATCATCCTTGGCCGTAGCTCCCAGCCCCGGGGTTTCGCTGTGGGTGGTTACACTCACGCCGACAATCTTGTCTTCTTCGATGTTGACGCCGACCATCAGGCCGATGTCACCGCCGTATCCCTTTCCGAAACTTTCAAGAACGACCGTGTTGGCCTTGTCATCAAATTTTCCGACGAAAAATTTCCGCTCGATGTCGCCGTCCTTAAGAGCAAACCGATCGGCAATGGGATCATTGGTTGCGCCTGTTAGAATCGATTTAATCGCAGGGCCTTTTACAAATTTCAGCTGCTGCACTTCGATCCGGGCAGCGGTTGCATTCCGCAGGCCGGAAAGCAAGCCGCCCGAAAAGGCGCTTAAAACCGTCAGAACAACCACCATGGTTACTAATTCTCGCATGTTACCCAACCTTTCCCAGTGCTTTTGGTCTGATTTTATCACAGAGCGGATTGATGAGATTCATCAGCAGAATTGCAAACGGAACACCGTCAACAAAGGAGCCTATATTTCTTATCAGCACGGTCATTATTCCTGCACCAACACCGTAAATGAGCATGGGGATAAAGTTGACCGGTGATGATGAGTCCTCAGGCGCCAGAAAAAATGCGCCGATCAGCGTATAGCCGGTAAAGAGATGAAAGAACGGGCCGGCATACAGCTCAGAATTGTTGATATGAAACAAAAGGGCCGTGACAAAGACGCCGGCCAAAAAGGAGAGCGAAATTTCCCAGCGGATAAACCCGCGGGCAATCAGATACATACCGCCTAAGATAAGACCCAGTCCAAAGGTTGACCCGATGCCGCCGGTCTGCTGACCCAGCAGCAGGCCCGCTGTGCTGAAGGACTCAATGCCGGCTGTTCCCAGATGTTTGGCAGCGGCCAGGGGATAGACCATGGCAAAACCAAGGTCGTAGTTAACCAGGACTTCATTAAAATCAAAAAAATCCCTCCATGCCGCTATGAGGATGGCAAACCCGATAAGGACCGGGTTGAAGGGATTGCCGCCGATGCCGCCGTAAATATGCTTGCCAATCACCACGGCCACGAAAGTGCCGGTAGCCACCAGCCACCAGGGAGATGTCGCCGGTAACAGCATGGCAAATAAAAGGCCGATAAGGGCGGCATTGCCGTCTCCGATGCTGACGGTTCGCCGGGTTATTTTGTTGATAGCCAGTTCCCAGATAATTGCAAAGGAAATGGACAGCGAGACCACACCGAGGGCCCTGGGGCCGTACTGGAAGATTCCCATTAAAACGGCGGGCAGCGCTGCGATCATAGTGTGATAACTTCGAGTTGATATGCTGCTGCCGTTGTGCCAGAAAGGAGCGTGTGAAACGATCAGTTTGTTGTGATTAAGCATTCATTGCCTCCGCTGCATGCATCCGGCCGAGTTCATATTTTGCCAACTTTATATAATGGAATACCGGCATTTTTGATACACAGACATAACTGCAAAGACCGCAATCGATGCAGGAATAAAGGTCGTACTGGTCTGCGGCCTCCTCATACTGCCCGGCTTCAAGCAAGCGGACCAGCATGTTAATCGGAACGTTTGCCGGACATATCCTGACGCAATCACCGCAGTTTATACAGGGATAATCTGAAACCAGGTCGAGGTTTTCGCTGTCTTGAACAATAATGGCGTCGGTATCCGCCTGAACCGGGTAATCTTCTGAATATATCGCAGATCCGGTCATGGGTCCGCCGACAATCAGGCGGTCTTTTTCATGTAACGTTATGCCGTAAGTGTTTAGAATATCGCTGATCGGTGTTCCGATTTTGGCTGATATCAATGATTTATCCCCGTTTTTATTAACAATTGTCAATGTTTTGGTAACGGGAATGCGGCCCTTGTCAAAGGCTTGGCCAAGTGATGCAACCGCTTCGGCGTTCAAAAAACAGACACCCAGATCTTCACAGTTTTGGCCGGCAGGGACGACCTGACCTAACAAACTTTGCATCATAAGCTGCGGGAGTGTCGCCGGATATGCAGAATCGACGGTCACAACCTCGGCACCGCTGGCTGTCGCATCCTGCATAAGATGTTGGGGCACGGCTATCAAGATATTGTCCACCCCGGTTATTTGCTTTAAAATCCCGATTCCGCTTTTAATGGCCTTGATGTGCGTTTTGACAGCATACTGGTTGGTTGCTATAAGCAGATCGCGGTCGACGCCGCAGATTATTATGGTATGAATCGATTCGGCAGCCTCTGAAAAGGCTTGGAAAGACGGGTTGCCCGGCATGCCGGACAGAAAATTTTTGGCCACATCGAGAGTTGGGTCGGCAGCAAGCTCTGCAAACTGATCGTCGAGCTCTTCGTTGTCATCAACATCGACCGATATGGCTGTATAAGACTTGCCGTAGTCACCGGCAAATGCGGAAATTGACGAGATAGTGCCGGTCACTGTCGCAATTACATAAGCATCCGGATTTGCGGAATAAGCTAACTTCTGGCCGGTTTTAACTTTATCCCCGACATTAAACAGGATCGAATCGTTGCGAACAGGAGATTTTTTCAAGAAAAGCGTGATCTTTTCAGATGGCTGAATTAATTGAGGCTCCGGTTGTCCCGCATCAAGGACTTCATACTCAATCCTGGGTTTTGCCAAACCGATAAAAGATTGTTTTATCATTATTTAACCTTTTTTTATTTAAGTAAAACAGCGTAATAAAAGCCGTCGCCAGTAACTGCAGGCTGAAGGCTTACATGACGTGGCACCAGTTGCATCTTTCCTCTACAGGGCCGATTTCGCTTTCCTGATGGCACCCTTCGCACTGAGCGTGGTAGGCATCAGCTCTTTTTGCCGTGAATTCCGCATCTTCGATATCTTCTTCCTCATGGCATTCCATGCAGGATTTTGGGAAGGCTTCACCTTCTGCCGGGATTTGGTGACAGACGCCGCAGGCTACAAGGGCCTCTTTTTCATCTTCCGGTTCTTCGGGATGATGGTGGCAGTCCTGGCAGGCAAGGGCATAGCCTGCATCGGCAGCATGCGTCTTATGGTCGAATAAGACTTTGCCTGCAACCGATTTGTACATAATCCGTATGGGTTCATCCGGTGTTTTGGCAGGAAAGGCTGCAAAGCTTAACACACCCACAATCAACAGGGCAATAGCCAGACTGTAGGCCAGCTTCAGTTCTTTTTGTGGCGTCATTTAACATATTCCTTTCAACATCAAGTTGTTAAAAAGGTGGGCGTAAAAAACCAAGGAGAACGGGTATCACAATGCCAAAAAGCTTTCAAGTCCTTTTTTGGTATGAAAGGAAAAAAGATCAAAAAGTTGTCGAAAATTAAGAGGAAAACTAAGGGCAGGGGTTGGGTCGGGTATCAGGCGGACCGACATTTTAGAAAGAAAGTATTGGCAATATTGGACGAATAAACAATAATCTGTTTCATAAGATCCATCAATTCCATGTGCACTTCATGGGTTTGGACGGATTCCTTGCGATTATGGCGGATCCTTTCCAGATGCTTTACGCGGTATTGTGCTTCCAGATCCAGGTATTTTCTTTCTTTGGCCATAATGTTGCGCGCCTTTTCCAGGTCTCTTTCAGCAAAAGCTTCCCGCAGCTGGTTAATCCTTCCTTTCTTATGAATTTTTCATCCGACATAAACGGGATAATAACGGCCCGCAACTTTGAAAAGCACATGGGCCAGGGCCACGCGCTTGGCCTCACGGGAGGTGCCGATGGAGGCCAGGCCGGCCCCGTTTTCGGGGCTGTCCAGGTTGGGTTAAATTCTATCTTTTTCTTTTGAATAAAACTCCTGGTTGTCGTAAAATTCTCGCGGAGTCCTGGTAATGGCGTATTCAGGAGTTTTAAGCTTGGAACATCCCATTATCATCCATACCTTTGACAGTCTGTCTCTGCCGGTAACCCTCGGCCTGATTTTGAAAAAGGGAAATCCTTCGGTTTTTTCGACTGCAACTCTGATGTAAAGCAGCTCCAGGCAGTTTATCATCACGATAAATCCGATAATGGTATTGTACCATACATAGTCCGTAAAGGCGCCGGG
The DNA here is from genome assembly GCA_014383215.1 of Candidatus Desulfatibia vada. GTDB lineage: Bacteria > Desulfobacterota > Desulfobacteria > Desulfobacterales > UBA11574 > Desulfatibia_A > Desulfatibia_A vada. The sequence goes on from JACNIG010000333.1 coordinate 11,227, forward strand.
TTCGTAAAGGGGTGCAGATATGAAAATGTAATGAAAGGAATAGAACTGAAAAACCAGGTACGCCATGGCAATAGTACACAAAAGAATGCCGAGAAGGCCTCTGAAATGATGGAATGTTCGATCCTTTGATTCCAGTTCGGCACAAAGATCTATCTTTTCATCCTTTGATACGATCTCTTTACCATAAGCCACGATGGTCAACCAGAACCAGTAGGCCTTTTCTCTCTCTTTGTAATAACCTCCGAAGAAGAAGCTGAAGATGCTGGTCAGAGCTGCGACAGAGATCAAAAAGGCTTGTGGTTTGTACATGGGTACCTCCCTCAGGATGTGTTAACTAGTTTCCATCCATAAATGGTCTTTTTGCCCAATCTTCCGTCTTCGCAATAGCTACGACGGGACAAGCTGCGTTACGTTCAAAAAATACAATCTCGTTTCTTAGTGTTAGCAACGGACGACTGACAAAGGACAACGGACACCCAATTGAACGTTTCGCTCAATTAGGGTTAAAATGTTGCGGCAGCAAGAACCGCATTTTCATGATAGTGTTGGAATGTCTCAGTTGTCATTATATTTTTGACCAACTCAGCATAAAATGGAAAAGCATAAGCCTCACATAATTTGCAGCATATTATAATTTCTGACATTAAATCTACATATTGTCTTTCAAACTTCAAATTATCTTTACAAAAATCTTCCAATTCTTTCAAGGCTTTAAATGAACTTTTGGGCGCTTTCTTTTGTCCAAAATTAGTATCGTATAATATTACATGTGTTAAGAAATATGCGTAGAGGTCAGCATCTTTAATGGCTTCTTTTCTTAAAATGGGAATGTATCTATTAAACCGTCCATATTCTTCTAAATCACAAAATGATAAGGTTCTAACATAGATATAAAACAGAACAGCATCCTTTGAATTAGTGACATTCTTTATTTTGGCATCTGGTATGATTTTTTTTATCAATTCATGTTTGGCTTTGTATTTATCTTTGTGCCCCAGCAATTTTGTGTAATACCAATAATCCAAATTTGGCTGCAAGCCATATAATGATGCTCGTTTGGCGACTATTTGTTTGATTCTTGAGGTAATGCTTTCCAATAATGATGCCGGCTTTTCTATTCTTTCCAGAATTTTTGAGATAACGCTTTCCAAGTATTGGTCTAAATTTAGTTCTTTGAATTTTTCCGGTGCAATCTGTTTTAAGGTAAACAATATTGATAATCTAATAGATAAGTTGTCATCGGTTTCTTTGACGGGCTTTAAAAATTCTTTTAAAAAAAAGTCTGATTTTTCATTCATAGCTTTCTCTAAAAATGGGACTCTCGATTAGTGGCGCACTTAATCGAGATAGAAATTGGCGATAGCCCTGATCCTGTGCATCGTTTTCATCTAAACATTTTAACTAAATTGAGGCGACAACTATCCTGACACAGGGTTGCCGGTCTGTTGAATGGCGAGGTTATAACTTATCTTTTCACCTTTGTTTTTCTTGGTGCTTTATATACAAACCAATCCTCTTGGGTTATTTCATGAAAATAGTCTGCTTCATCAATTAATATCTTGGCAGCTGTTTGT
>JACNIG010000190.1:0-3597 GCA_014383215.1 Candidatus Desulfatibia vada
GCAGCGACTCGACTGTCTTCGACCCTGAGCTCAGACCGAAGGGAGCTCGTCGAAGTCAATTTGCGGGGTTAGCGCTCGCTGTTGCAGTTCAATAGACGGTCGGACCACGTTTAAGGAAAATGCGGCTTAATCCGCAGAGGCTTCCCTTTCAATTTTCAAGGGCGATGCATGCCAGATATCGCGGTTATAATTCAAGATGGTGCGGTCGGAAGAAAATCTGCCCATTGCGGCTATATTTAAAATAGCCTTTTGGATCCAGCCATTCGCATTACGATAGGTTTGATCGACCAGCAAATGGCACTGATGGTAGGCTTCAAAATCTGCAAACACCATGTAGCGGTCATCGCTGAGCAACTGGGCGATCAAAGGGCCAAACAGGTCGGGCTCCTCCGGGTTGAACAACCCGCTCCGGATCAGATCTATGCTCTTTTCAAGATACGGGTCTTTGTGGAGATACTCCCGGGGGTTGTAGTGCGGCCTCAAAGCTTGGACCTCTTCGGCGTTCAAACCGAAAATGAAGATGTTCTCTTTTCCCACCGCTTCCATAATTTCGACATTGGCTCCGTCGAGAGTCCCCACCGTGAGCGCACCGTTAAGTGCGAACTTCATGTTGGAGGTTCCGGAAGCTTCGAAACCGGCGGTGGAAATCTGCTCTGACACGTCGGCGGCGGGAAAAATTTTCTCTGCCAAAGAAACCCGGTAGTTGGGGAGAAATACCACTTTGAGCCGCTCATTGGTGCTGCGGTCATGGTTGATCATCTCGGCCACATGGCAGATAAGACGGATGATCATCTTGGCCGTGTGGTAAGCGGGTGCAGCCTTTCCGCCGAAAATAAATGTCCGTGGATACCAGTCAAGGCCTGCTGAATCCTTGAGTTTGAGCCAGCAATACACCACGTGGATAATGTTCAGCAGCTGGCGCTTGTATTCATGAATCCGTTTGACCTGGACGTCGAAGATAGAGCCCGGATCAATCACCGTATCCGTCAGATCCATGACGATTTTTGCCAACTCCTCTTTGTTGAGACGCTTAACATCGCCGCAGGCCTTTTTAAAGTCTGTATCGCCGGCCAGCGGGGCCAGCTTTGTGAGCTGTTCAAGGTCGCCGGGCCATTGGCCGCCGATATGTTTTGTGAGCAGGTTTGCCAGTTTGAAATTGGAAGCCAGCAGCCAGCGCCGGGGAGTAATTCCGTTGGTCTTGTTGTTAAACTTGCCGGGATACATGTCGTCGAAATCCTTAAATTCCTGTTCCCGGAGCAGGCGGCTGTGGAGTTCGGCAACACCGTTGACCGAGTGTGAACCCACTATCGCCAGGTGAGCCATGCGGATCTTTTTTTTCTCTCCCTCTTCGATGATGGACATTCGCCGCAGCTGGTCCTCATCGCCGATACAGCAAGCCGATACTTCCCTAAGGAAGCGGCGGTTAATCTCAAAGATGATCGCCAGATGCCGGGGCAGAAGGTTGCCGAAGATGGACAGTGACCATTTTTCCATGGCCTCCGACAAGAGGGTGTGGTTGGTATAGGCGCAGCAGCGGCGGGTAATGTCCCAGGCTTTTTCCCAGGCCAGACAGTGCGTGTCTAACAAAATGCGCATCAGTTCGGCAATGGCCAGGGAAGGGTGGGTATCGTTCATCTGAATCGCCACCTTGTCCGGGAATTGATCAAAGGAGGCGTGTTTGGTTAAATATCGGCGCACAATGTCCTGGATGGAGCAGGACACGAAAAAATACTGCTGTTTGAGTCGAAGTTCCCGGCCTTCGAAGAACTGGTCGTTGGGATACAGGACCTTTGAAATGTTTTCGGATATGTTCTTCTCCTCAACGGCTTTGAAGTAGTCGCCGCCCTGGAAATATTCCAGGTCAAACTCGTTTGTCGCCCGGGCCGACCAGAGCCTAAGGGTGTTGACCGTATTGTTGCCGTACCCGCAAACAGGGACATCATAGGCGATGCCGATGACATTGCTGGTATCAATCCACTCGGTCGCAAGCCGTTCATCCGGCAAAATGGTCTGCTTAACCCGGCCGTAAAACCGGACAATGAAGCTGTATTCGGGACGCGCGATCTCCCAGGGGTTGGGGTATTTGAGCCAAATTTCGGGCAGTTCCACCTGACTCAATTCGCGGATTATCTGCTCGAAGATGCCGAACTCGTAACGCAGGCCGTAACCATGGGCCGGAATTTCAAGGGTGGCCAGGGAGTCCAAAAAACAGGCCGCCAGGCGGCCGAGCCCGCCGTTGCCCAGCCCCATGTCCGGCTCCATCTCGGCCATCTCGTCAAGATCGACGTTGATCTCGTTCATGGCCCTTTTGGTCTCGTCGTAAATGCCCAGGTTGATCAGGTTGTTGATCAGCGCCCTGCCCATAAGGTATTCGGCGGAAAGGTAATAGACCCTTTTCATATCATGGTCATGATACATCTGCTGGGTTCTAATCCAGCGTTCAACCATACGGTCTCTGGATGCCAGAGCAAGGGAATGATACAGGTCCCGCAACGTTGCCGTGTACTGATCCTTAGACAGGGAATATTGCAGATGGTTGGCAAAGGAAACTTGAATGCTCTCGGCATCCATCCCCTTTTTAAAGGTTCCCCATTTACTGAACAAATTAGATGTTTTCATTACAGGCCGCCTGGATTCAGATCTGTTCCGCTTTCTAGATCAGGTTGATGACATGATTATAGGTTCCATAGCGATTGGCACATATTTGTTCATTCTGCGGATCTTCCTGCCAGCGGCCGTCAACCATAAACTTGTACTCGTATTTTCCGGGCAACAGCAGCAGCTTTTTATGCCATACTCCGTTTTCATCTCGCTGCATAGGGTGTTTTTTCGGATTCCAGCCGTTAAAGTCCCCCATTAAAGCAACAGCCTCGGCATCGACGGCTTCCAGTGAAAATGTAACTTTTTGTCGTTTACTTTTCTGACTTGATTTTCCCTTTGCCATATGACACCTCCCTAAAAGAAAGTGGTTGGGATAAAGAATCCCCCGCAATGCGGGACAGGCTTGGTCCGTCAAAGATCCCGCCTAACGGGGGGGACTTAGAGCATCCTTACCTTTTGGAATATTAGGGTCTATTTTTCCGGTATAGGAATTGTCGGCGGCAGATTGCATCACAAAAAAGGCTTCAGCATGGAAGACACGGCCGTGATTTCGGCAGGGGCTGTAAACCAGCTAAGCATAAACACCAGGTATCAGAAAGAAGACCGGATAATTTTGCCCGTTATTAATCTAATAATATTCTAACAGTATCCTTAATGTCAAACCTGAATTTTATGGGCTGCACGAAAAAACGCATTCTATTTCCTGATCTCATTGATGATGATATCCTCGGGTATCACCTCACACTACTATTTCGGGGAACGATCGATCTGTTCCGGCGGCATATGGGCGTCTTCAAGTTCGGTCCAACTGATATTGAGTTCACTGCATGCCCGCTTTGCTTCTTCAACAGACACATATTCCGGCAGATTCATATTTTACCTGCTTTTTTTAAAAACTCCACCCGACACGAGTCACTCTCGAAGTTACCCGGGCATCGTCAGGGTCATAAAAAGGGTCGAGCCCTCGCGGTTGATCAAAAAAAGGACCGTATCCCC
>JACNIG010000190.1:4142-12764 GCA_014383215.1 Candidatus Desulfatibia vada
TTGTCTTTGAGTGCGGGCGTGATTTTCTGCATCATCACACCGATCCATCCCCGGACAATCTTCCCTTTTTTGAGCTGGGGCAGAAGGTCTTTGGCTATGTTAACGGGTATGGCAAATCCAATGCCGACACTGCCCCCGCTTTGGGAAAAAATAGCGGTGTTAATGCCGATGACTTCGCCGGAAGTATTCAAAAGGGGGCCCCCGCTGTTGCCCGGATTGATGGGCGTGTCGGTTTGAATAAAATTTTCATAGGACCCTCCGCCGATCCGGCGGTATTTGGCACTTACGATGCCTGCGGTCACTGTATTTCCCAGCCCAAAGGGGTTGCCGATGGCAACCACCCAGTCGCCGACTTCAACCCGGTCCGAATCGCCTAAGACAAGTGGTGTCAGCGGACCGGCCGCCTTGATACGGATAAGGGCCAGATCCGTCATGGGATCGCGTCCGATGATTTCAGCGAAATATTCCTTGTCGTCCGCGGTTTTCACTTTGATTTCGTCGGATTGCTCGACAACATGATTGTTGGTTAGGATAAAGCCGTCCGGGCTGATAATAAGACCGGTACCGAGGCTCTTTTGCTTGTAGTCCTTGGGAATCTGACCCCCAAAGAAACGTTCGAAAAAATCTCGAAACGGATCGTCCGGGCCGAACGGCGCGGGGGCCTGCTGCCGGCCTTTAACCGTTTTTACGGTGCTGATATTCACTACCGCCGGGCTGGCGATCTTGACCAGCTGGGCAAAGGAGCCGGGAGGTGTTGCCGGACCCGGTGCTGAAAAGGCCTCCGGAGCCACGGCTGCCGCAAGCACGGCTATCACCCACCAGGCCACCATCCGTCGATTCAGGAGCAGGGGGGTTTGATGTGGTTTCAATCTTTTCATGACGCTTCATCTCCTTTTTTGACTTAATAACAAGTTTCTCTGTAATTCACAATCAAAAGAACGCTCTGAATCAACGTTTTGCCGCCGACAATTAGTCCATCGGTCGATCTTTTGATGTTTCAGCGCCAAAGCAAATCGTGTTAACCTTGGTTTTATTTTCCACTTGAAATGTTACGCCACTATCAACTCTAAAGTATCCGGGATTAGGAACAAAGTTTAAATAAAAATATTTTGAGTTTCAAGGGTTCTGCAACTTCTCTACAAAAAGCTTTTCAGTTGGCGTTTATCATGTTAACTTTCAATACAATTCCCCGTGAATTTGTAACACAAAATGGTTGTGTACTTTTTATAGAGGACATCGTTGGTTTCTTAAATGACCGATAAAAGACCCATGCCGACAAATCTCAATTTTCAAAGAAAACTTTCAGCCTTACTGGTTTACGGAAGGCCGCCTCTCGTCTTTGGCGGAATGCTTTGCGCCCTGGGGGTCATGTGGACCCACAATCCGCTGCTCTATACCTTAGGCGTGACATTGCTTGTTATCTCCATGAGCTTTGACCTGATCGATGGATGGTTTTCAAACCGGTTTCAGCCATACTCTACACTGGTCCATCTTGCCGACAGACTCATGGACAAGATTGTATATTCGATTATCTTCCCGCTTGTGGCTGTCGGTATCATGTGGCGCCTTCTTTATACCTCGCTTCCCGGAACCAAGGCTGAATTGTTCCATGGCATTTTTGTCCTGATCTTGTGCGTAACCGTCCTGATCCGTGACAATTTTGCTCACTTTATGCGTTTTTTCGCCATGCGGACAGGACCGGAACCGGAAATAAGAGAGTTTACGAGGCTAAGGACCATTGTCGCCGCACCGGTCGGGACCCTCTTGTACGCGCACGCTTTTTATGTTCCAGGGAGTTTGAACTCTCAGATTTACACCTGGATTTCCTGGTTGGGAAATCTTCCCCTGCGTGTTTTGTTTTTGATCGAAATCGTATTTTTGATCATAAATTTTGGATCTATCGCTGCATCCTGTCGGAAATACGGCGCCTACTGCCTCGATGAGATCTGCGATGAGGATGAGCGCTTGAGGCGCAATATTTTGTCCTTTTTCCCCAACACCTTAACCATCATGAACGCCATGATGGGGTTGCTGGCGGTCTTTTTTGCATATCAGGACCGTATTCGTGAGGCGTATCTTTTTCTAATCGGTGCCGCCATCTTTGACAAACTCGACGGGGCTCTGGCCAGAAAACTGGGCCTGACAGAACCCCTGCCCGAACAAAGCCGGCCACATCAGATCAGCTTTGGAAGTATTCTGGATGACATCGCCGATGCCGTCAGTTTCTGCATTGTTCCGGCCTGGATGTTTTATTTGTTGCTGGGGGACGTTTCGGATCCCGTGCTCCGGCAACTTCCGGTGGGGCTGGTGGCTGTGCTGTATACCCTTATGGGAATTGCCCGCTTGATTTACTTCACCTTCGACCGCACGCCTATTCCCGGGTTTTTTAAAGGTATGCCGACCCCGGCCGCTGCCTTGCTGGTGGCCGCTCCGTTGATCATGTTCAACCAAGCTGTTCAGGAAGCCTCGGAATGGGCTCGTTATTGGGGCATTTTCTGTTTTGGGTTGATGATTTTTTCAGGGATTTTGATGAATCTTTATCCCTTGCGTTACCTGCATCTCGGCCGCTTTATGGACAGGCATTCCTGGTTTGGTCGCCTGAATATGCTGTTACTGGTTATCTTCATATTTACACCCTATCTGGGATACGCAGCGCTGATTTACATGTTACTGTATCTCCTTTCACCGCTGATAACCTGGCGCATCCTTCCAAAACAACGATAGACCGATGAATCGCTTTTCCCTTTTATTTCAATACAAATAAAAATGTTTACCGGTCCAGCAGGAACATGGTAAAGATTGTTGAGTATATCATGCTGGTTGCTTTTCTTTAACAATAAGGAGCTTTTTATGAAAAACGCACTTATGATTTTGCTGGTTGTTCTGTTGGCGGCATCATTTTCCTTTGCAGCGGAACCGGCACCGGACGGCGGCAAAGCACTCTTTGAAGCCAGGTGCAGCCAATGCCATGCGCTCGATCGTGCTTTGAAAAAAACCAAGACCCTGCCGGAATGGAAAAAAACAACCGCAAAAATGGCAAAATACGCCAAAGGCAAAATTACCGAAAAAGAGGCCGAACAAATTGCCGAGTATCTGGCCGGCCGAAACAAAAAATAAGGAAAAGCAATTAAACTCACCCTTTGTTGCAAGCTATCAAATGTGGGTAGCCACTATAACCACTATAAATTGAAACCAAATGGCCGTGTTTATAAAGAAAGATATGCCATCCTTAATCCATGCCATGTCTCTTTTCCACTTCTATAAATATTGCGGCCATAATTCTTTTATGTTACCTAAATACTAAATGCAGTGCTATCTCAAATCAATTTATAATATAGCCAAAAACAGAGACGCCTAATATTGGCGCCCAGTTTAAAAAGCCTCATTAAAGAGATAGTATTATTTTTAGATGAATAAGGGGTTTTATGATCTGTGTTGTCGGTGAAATTTTATTCGATGTGTTTCCGTCTTACATACGATTGGGAGGTGCCCCCTTTAATTTTGCCTTTCACCTGAAAAATCTCGGCTTTCCCGTTCGATTTATCTCGAGAATCGGAAATGATCCCGACGGCAAGAAAATCCTGGGTCTGTTGGAGATGTATCGATTCGACCTGAATGATATTCAGTTGGATGATATTCACCCCACCGGAACGGTAAGGGTCAAACTTGACGAATATGGCGTGCCGCAATTCCGGATTACTTCCAATGTGGCTTACGATTATATCGAGTTTATACCGGAGGTTCACCGGGAATTAATCCGTCAAGCCGAGCTGGTTTATTTCGGTTCTTTGGTGCAGAGATCTCAACAGGGTTTTGAGAATGTACAAAAAATCATTGCCGGTAAAACGTCATCGGCTGTTGGTTTTTATGACATTAACCTGCGGCCGGATTGTTATAATGATCGATTGATTTCCGAATCGCTTTTACGGGCAAATGCAATAAAGTTAAACCAGGAGGAGTTTGAGGAACTGAAACGGCTCATGATGTTTGGAAAAAACAGCCGCAGTTTTGTTCAACATCTGCTGGATGCTTATGGACTGAACATCATATCATTGACCAAAGGTCATGAAGGAAGCGATCTATATACCAGAAACGGCAATTTCAGCATTGATGCGGCAAAACCAGAAATGGTTGCCGACTCTGTTGGTGCCGGTGATGCTTATGCAGCAATGCTTGCTGCAGGTCTTATTAAAAATATGCCGCCGGAGATAATAATACAAAATGCCTCTGCCTTTGCGTCATCGATTTGTGAGATAAAAGGGGCAATTCCCGGGACAGAAGCTTTTTACGAGCCATTTCAACCAATGTTCGCTGATGGAGAGTAAAGTGCCGACTAAAAGACTATATATTCAAATGTTCAGCATTCACGGTCTGCTGAGGTCCGAAAGCATGGAGCTTGGCCGTGATGCAGACACCGGTGGACAGATAAACTATGTCATTGAACTCGGCCGCCACTTAAGCCGGGCTAAAGAGGTTGAAAAGGTCGATCTTTTCACTCGGCTGATTGTGGACAAAAAGGTTTCTGAAGACTACGCCCAACCCATTGAAAAAGTAAATAAGAAATTCCGGATCGTTCGAATTCAGTGCGGCGGCCGCAAGTACTTCCGAAAGGAACTTTTATGGCCTCACCTGGACGAATATATTGATAAGACCATTAAATTCATCAAACGTGAAAATGCCATTCCGGATATTGTACACGGTCATTATCCGGATGCCGGGTATGTGGCTATGCAGATGTCACGCATTTTCGGAATACCTTTTGTGTTTACCGGTCATTCCCTGGGCAGGGCCAAAAAACAAAAGCTCCTGAACGAAGGTGCTAAGGAAGCAGAGATCAATAAAAAATACAAGATTGACCACCGAATTGCCGTTGAAGAAGAACTGCTGAAAAATGCGGACCTGATTATCGCAAGCACGACTCAGGAAGTTAATGACCAATATGGCATGTATCAACACGGGGATCTGCCAGATTTTCAGGTTATACCGCCGGGGCTTAATCTCGACAAATTTTACCCCTATTATCACGATATTCTACCTGAAAGTGAAAAGTCCGAAGCGGAGATGTATGCCCAGGCCTCTATTTTACAGGAGTTGAACCGTTTTTTTTCCCATCCCGACAAACCGCTGATCCTGGCTTTATCTCGACCGGACGAACGTAAAAACATTTCCGGACTTGTTAAGGCTTACGGGGAGGACCGAGAACTTCAAACCATAGCCAATCTGGCGGTTTTTGCGGGGATTCGAAAAGATATAGAGACAATGGAAGAAAACGAGAGAGATGTACTGACCCGTATGCTGCTGCTCATGGACAAATATGATCTATACGGTAAGATGGCGATTCCCAAAAAGCACGACTTCGAATATGAAGTTCCGGAGCTGTATCGTGTGGCTGCAAGCAAAAGGGGTGTGTTTGTCAATCCGGCATGGACGGAGCCTTTTGGCCTGACTCTGTTGGAGGCATCCGCCACCGGTCTTCCTGTCGTTAGCACACAGGACGGCGGACCCCAGGACATTATTGCCAACTGCCAAAACGGCATCCTGGTAGATCCGAGCGATACGCGAAAAATTGCTGCCAGTATTAGACAAATTCTCACCGATGACGGAAAGTGGGATCGATATTCGAAAAACGGTATCATGAAGGTTCGAGATTACTACTCCTGGGAACGCCATGCTCAAAAATATACCGAAGAAGTAAAACAGCTCGCAGCAGCACAAAAAACCTCGGACATGCAGGTCGCCGTTCCCTCAGATTCGATCGGAAAACGATTGGTCAAGCTCAACTATTTTTTAATTACCGATATTGATTACACGCTGATCGGCGGAAACAATGGCCATCTTCAAAATCTGATCGAATTGCTCAAAAAACATCGAAAGTCTATCGGCTTCGGCGTTGCCACCGGCCGCGATGTAACATCCGCCGTTGAATTTTTGAATGAACACGGCGTGCATCATCCCGACGTGATCATTTCATCGGTGGGTACGGAGATCTATTATGGCAAGGCATTGCAGTATGGGCAGGGATGGGAGACTCACATATCGAACCAATGGGACCGGAAAAAGATCGTCACGCTTCTCGAACGTTTCGGTTTTCTGAGATACCAGGAGGAATCGAACCAGAGTCGATTCAAAATAAGCTATTATATGGCCCCTGGTAAAGATAGGATGGCCAAGATCCACGATCTGTTGTCCAAAAACAAATGCCGCTACTGCCTCATCTATTCCGGTCAGAAGTATCTGGATATCCTTCCATTCCGGGCTTCCAAAGGGAAGGCCATCCGGTATTTGAGTTATAAGTGGGAAATCCCGCTGAGAAACTTACTGGTTTGCGGGGATTCCGGCAACGATGAAGAAATGCTTCGTGGAGAGCCTCTGGCCGTCGTGGTAGGTAACTACAGAAAAGAGCTTGAAAAATTAAAAGGCGCCAGAAATGTTTATTTTGCCGAAAGCGAATACGCCGGCGGAATCATCGAAGGGATTGAAAAATATGGGTTTATCGAAAAGGCAAGAGGTTGAGCACAATGACCATTAAAAACCAGGTTCAATTGATAACGTACCCAGACAGTTTGGGCAAGAATCTAATGGAACTTCACTATGTGCTTCGGAAATATCTGATCGATGCCATAGGCGGTGTTCACATTTTACCCTTCTACCCCTCATCGTCCGATAGGGGGTTCGCGCCATTAACCTATGATGATGTCGACCCGAATTTCGGAACGTGGGATGACGTGAACAAAATCGGAGAAGATTTTGATTTAATGATCGATTTCATGGTCAACCACATTTCCAGACAATCTCTTTTTTTTCAAGACTATTTGGAAAACGGCGAAGCTTCCGAGTATGCGGATATGTTTTTAAGTTTTAACAGGCTCATGCCGGGCGGCGAAATCAGTGATGAGGATCTGGCCAAAGTCTATACCCGGAAACCCCGTCCACCTTACTTGGTTATCGAACGTGCCGACGGGTCAAGAGAGAAAATATGGTGCACATTCGATTACGAACAAATTGACCTGGATCTGCAATCTCCCAAGACCAAAGAAGTTTTTCGAAATTTTTTGATACGTCTGGCACGCAGCAATGCTAAAGTCATAAGGATTGATGCTTTCGCATATACCACGATCAAAATTGGAACCAATTGCTTCTTTTTAGAACCGGAGGTTTGGGAACTTCTGGAGTGGTTAAACGATTTCGTTTCCGCATTCAATAAAGACATTCTGCCTGAAGTTCACGAACACTATTCCTATCAGCTTAAACTCGCCGAAAGAGGGTATTGGGTATATGACTTTTGCCTTCCTATGCTGGTATTGCACACGCTGTACCACCACAGCAATCTAAGGTTGGTCAACTGGCTTAACATCTGCCCCCGAAAGCAGTTCACCACTTTAGACACCCATGACGGTATCGGCGCGGTAGACGTTGCTGATCTGCTCAGTCAGGACGAAATCAATCGCACAATAGAAGGCTTGTATGAAAAAGGATCCAATCTAAAAAGGATTTACTCCGGACCCGATTATCAAAACCTGGATATTTATCAGGTGAACTGTACCTATTATTCGGCCCTGGAGTGCAATGACGATTCATATATCGCAGCACGAACCATACAGTTTTTCACTCCGGGTATACCGCAAGTGTATTACGTCGGTCTTCTGGCGGGTGAAAACGATATTGAACTTTTGGAAAAAACACAGCTTGGGCGAAATATCAATAGACACAATTATACTCTGGAAGAAATTCATGAAGCTTTTAAAAAGCCGGTTGTCCGGCGTTTGCTTCGTCTCATGAAATTTCGAAATTCGTATCCGGCTTTCGATGGGGAATTCCGTATCGAAGACTCGCCCGAAAATCAGATGGTGATGACCTGGACGCAGAAAAATTATCAAACAACCGCCGCGATTGATTTAAATGATTACCGTGTAACGATTACTTATTTTGACCCGGAATCCGACACTTCAAAGCAATTTGAGGTTTAGCCGCACCCCATCAAAATGAAAAAGTAACGGCAGCTGGATAACGCCTGAAATACTTCTTATCAACACGATCTCATGGACCGTGTAATCGCCGCTAAACCTGCCGTTAACGAATTTACGTATAGCTAACTTGAAGGTTCACTTTTTGAAGTCCGAAATTTGCATGATTTTAGGGCGAAATCTTCAATCCGAAAAACTTTGATAACTGCAATGGCCACACAACTGCAATAGAAACAAAAAGGCTCTATGTTCAAAAAGCACACAAGTTTAGAGCTTATCTATGGAACTCGAAACACTTCGATCATATCTTCTTAAAAAACAAGGTGCGTTTGAAGATTTCCCTTTCGGACCTGAAATAATGGTTTATAAAGTTATGGGAAAAATGTTTGCACTTGTTTTTTGGGGTGAATCGTCATTACGAATAAATCTTAAGTGCGATCCTGATCTTGCCATGCATTTTCGTGCCTTTTACAAAGCTGTAACACCCGGCTATCATATGAATAAGAGGCATTGGAACACCATAACTTTAGACGGATCAATACTCGATGATGAAATTCATGCAATGATTAATGATTCATATAGGTTGGTGGTTAGAGGCTTAAAAAAAGCTGATAAAAAAAACTTGGCAATGGAGGTCGTGAATTTCACATATGAACGA
>JACNIG010000116.1 GCA_014383215.1 Candidatus Desulfatibia vada
AAGGCCGCATCCGCCGTCGCCCGAAAAAGGGCTATGGCGGGACAAGCAAGGGGTTTCGCCCGAGGCGTACTTTAGTACGTCGAGGGCGGAAACCCGCGGAGAACGCCGCTCATCGGAAAAATAGCCATTTCTGAATGGAAACTAGGTGTCGAACTCCAACGGCGTAACCGATATAATCAGCGGCAGTTCAAGAAGCTTTTCAACAATTTTTTCGGTGATCGCGACATTGGTTTTGAGAAAAATGATATTCATTTTTCCGGTCTCTTCCTGGCCCACCTGCATCTGGTCAATGTTAACATTTAGTTTACCGAGCAGCGTCGCGAAACTTCCGATAGCTCCCGGCTTGTCAAGATTGTACACCAGCGCCAGGTGGCCCTGGGGAATCAACTCCAGCCGAAAATTGTTAATTTTTACCACGCGCGTCTGATTCTTGCCGAAAATGGTTCCGGATACCGTACTGGTCATTTCAGCCGTTACCACCCGGACGGTAACCAGGTTGATATACTCTTCGGAATCATCACTGGTTGTCTCTTTGACCTTTATCCCCCTCTCCTTGGCCAGGATCTGGGCATTGACAAAATTGACATCGTCCTTGACAACCGGCGCCAGCAACCCTCTCAACACCGCTATTGAAACCGGTGACAGATCAAGTTCTTTGAAATCTCCGCCATATTCAATGGAGACTTCCTCGACCGGCCCCTGCACCAACTGGGCCTGGAGACTGCCCATCTGATCAGCCAAAGTCAATAAGGGTTGCAGTTTTTTGAGAAGATCGCCGGTTACCGACGGGAAATTGACGGCATTCAAAATTGTGCCGTACTTGAGATAGTCTATGATCTGGCTGGCGACATCGACCGCCACCTTGGTCTGGGCTTCCTGGGTGGACGCCCCCAGATGGGGTGTGCAAATCAGCCGATCATGCTCAACCAGCTTGCAAATGCCGGGAGGTTCAGTCTCGAAAACGTCCAGCGCGGCACCGGCGACTTTTCCCGATTCCAAGGCATCGTACAGATCATTCTCATCTACAATCCCGCCGCGGGCGCAGTTTATGATCATAACTCCATCTTTCATCTGCTCGAAAGCGTCCTTATTGATCAGTCCGTCGGTATCTTTTAACTTAGGAACATGTATGGTGATGTAATCGGATCGGCGGTATAGTTCTTCCAGGGAGACACTTTCATAGCCTTCCTTTTCAATCTGCTCGGGCCTGACATAAGGATCGTGAACAATCACCCTCATTTTCAGCCCGCGTGCGCGATCGGCTACAATGGAACCGATTTTCCCTAAACCGATAATTCCGAGGATCTTATTGTATACCTCCCTGCCCTGCAGTTTCTTTTTGTCCCAGCGGCCGGCCTTTAAAGACGCGGTTCCCTCGGGGATATTGCGCGACAGAGCCATTATCATGCCAATCGCATGTTCGGCGGTTGTAATAATATTGCCGCCGGGAGTATTCATAACAATAATACCGCGCTTGGTAGCCGCCGGTATGTCCACGTTATCAAGACCGATTCCGGCCCGGCCCAATACCTTAAGGCGTGTTGCCGCTTCCAGCAGATCCTCTGTAACCTTTGTAGCGCTGCGGATAACCAGAGCATCATAGTTGCCGATAATACTTTTAAGTTCTGCGGGAGACAGGCCGGTATTTACATCAACTTCAATGCCCTCCTCCTCCCGAAACATCTGAATGCCGGCTTCACCCAGATTGTCGCTGACCAGTACTTTCATGATATTCCTCCTAAAACTAAAAATATGATATAATTTTTTCTTTTATTTGAATTCATCCCTAACTGCAAGACTTCGGCGAGCTCCCTTCGGTCTGAGCGTTCGACTGAGCTCACGCCGAAGTCTCATGGTCGAAGACAGTCGAGTCGCAGCGGAGAATTTAAATTTTAAATAAAAGGGCATTATAGATGTTTTTTGTTGACATTCAAGCCAAAAATAAAAATATTTGAAACCTGCACTGTTATCGGCAACAATTGTAGCCTTAACAGTTCAAAAGGCTGAATACGAGATCATCAATAAAAGGAGACAACAAAATGAGTTTTGACTCTAACTTGACCAAAGAAGATGTTTTGAGAATCGTCAAAGAAAAAAGGGTTAGCTTCATCCAGTTCTGGTTCACAGACGTGCTGGGCATGCTGAAAAGCTTCGCTGTTACCGAGCCCGAACTGGAAATGGGAATGAGCGAGGGTATGGGTTTTGACGGGTCTTCCATCGAAGGCTTCGCCCGTATCGAAGAGAGCGATATGGTGGCCTTGCCGGACCCCAAGACCTTTCAGCTGCTGCCGTGGCGCCCGGAAGAAAGACCCGTGGCCCGCATGTTCTGCGATATCATCAACCCGGACCATACCCCTTATGAAGGTGATCCCCGTTATGTTCTCAAGCGCCTCTTAAATAAAATCGCGGAAAAAGGATACACTTTTTACGTCGGTCCCGAGCTTGAATATTTTTACTTCAAAAGCAAGGACAAACCCGAGGGACTGGATACAGGCGGATATTTTGACAGCCTGCCTCTTGATATGGCGTCTGATTTAAGACGCGAAACCATTTTCGCCTTGCAGTCCATGGGAATACAGGTCGAGTACAGCCATCATGAAGTGGCGCCCAGCCAGCATGAAATCGATTTAAGGTATGACGAAGCCCTCAGCATGTCTGACAAAACCATGACCTATAGGATCGTGGTCAAGGAGATCGCTCGCCAAAATGGTCATTACGCCACATTTATGCCCAAACCGATCTTTGGTGAGAACGGCAGTGGTATGCATGTGCATCAATCTCTTTTTCAAGGAGATGCAAATCTATTTTTTGACGGCGGCGACCCCTACCATTTATCCAAAATCGCCAAAGGATATATTGCCGGAATTATGAAGCACGCCCGCGAGATCATCGCCGTGACCAATCAGTGGGTCAACTCTTACAAACGGCTGGTGCCGGGTTACGAGGCGCCCGTTTATATTTCCTGGGCGCGGCGGAACCGTTCGGCCATGATCAGGGTTCCCATGTACAAACCGGGCAAGGAAGTTGCCACCCGCATAGAATTTCGCGCCCCTGATCCGGCCTGCAACCCTTATCTGGCGTTTGCCGTCATGCTGGCTGCCGGCCTCAAAGGCATCGAAAAAGAATATGAACTTCCCGACCCTGTCGAAGAGGACATCTACCAGATGTCCCCAAAAGATCGAAAGGCAAGGGGCATCGCCACCCTTCCGGACAATCTTTTTGAAGCCCTGATTGAGCTTGAACGCTCAGATTTGGTTAGAGAGGCTCTGGGGGATCATATTTTCAATAAGTTTATGGAAAACAAAAAGATCGAGTGGGACCGCTATCGGACCCATGTCAGCCAGTATGAAATTGAAAAGTATATGCCCATCATGTAGTTTCCATTCAGAAATGGCCCTTTTTGCCCTGCTCGGCGTTCTCCGCGGGTTTCCGCCCTCGACGTACTTAAAGTACGCCTCGGGCGAAAACCCTTGTGCGGCCTTGATCAGGACAAAAATTGCTCATTTCTGAACTGGAAACTATTTGTGGATGATCATGTAGGGTAGAATCTAAAAACCGCATGAAAAATTTTAAACAGACCCCCAATTGAGCTTGACTTAGTTGGGGGTTTCCGTTGCACGCCTCCCCGCAACAGCGGGACATGCGGGCGAAAACCCTTGTTTGTCCCGCCATAGCCCTTTTCTAAGGGCGGCGGCGGACGTGTCTCGCCATAGCCTTTTTTTCGGGCGACGGCGGATGCGGCCTTGCGACTTCGCCAAGGCTTCGACGGCACAAGTGCTCAGAACAAAAATTGCTCATTTCTGAACTGGAAACTATTTATGGATGATATGTCCCGACCTATACTTGATTTGACAAAATCGTAAGGCGGGTCAATATGTCACTTGACAGTTCAACCATTAAAATTTGTTATCACAACCAATTGGACAGTCATCAATACTGAGATAAAGAGCAGATAAGAAAGGTTTTGGATGAAGATTCGAAACCCCAATCAATTCTGGTATTTAGGCAAGCTAGTATTTTGATTGAAGGCCAGTTATCGTGTATTGATTTAACGCTGAATTAACCAGCGGCGGAATGAGCGACTAAGCCACTAAAAAAGCGCATAAATTTATTTGCTATGCTGACGCTGAAATCGCTCCGATACTAGCCGTCTGAGTTAAACGATAGGTTCTGCTTCAATTGGTCTATTGGTGTCATTGATGTAGTTCAGCATCAATTCGTTCAGAAATAAATATTTTCAGTAACGACTGGTAGGGCACATCTCGTTTGTTTGCCAGTACTTTCAACTCTTCAATCATAGACTCAGGAAGACGAATGGAAATCGACCGGGTTGAAGGTTTAAGTTTAGGTAAAATCGCCTCTTCTGCATCGGACCAATCGATATATTCTGAAGAATCGTGTTGTTGCCAAAAAAGGCGTTCTTCAGCCTCACTTTTAAATTTTGGTATTTTCTTTTTCATTTTAGATACCTCTCTATCTCCGAATCGGTCATTTCTCTTGCGGAAATAATTCTTATTTTTTGGTTTCGAACTGTGAATACAGCAAAAAGCAATCGATTCATATTGGTTCGGCCAAGCACGTAATATCGATTTTCAAGTTTGGAATGCTCTCTGTCACGTTTTACAATTAACGGTTTATTAAAGAAGATTTGTTCGCATTCCCATGTTGATACGTCATGCTGATCCCAGTTTTTGGTGATATTTCCGTGATCCCATTCGAAACCTGTACAATTTGCTAATATTTTATTCGGCTTAACCATAAATTTTGTATACCATGGATATATACAACAGGTCAACGGCAATCTTCAGCAGAACTTATATAATATACGGTTGCAGGTTATTTCCAGATTATCTGAATTTGATACAGTTTGACAAAAAGTATAAAAGAAAAGCCAGAAAGTCAATATTTATAGCAATATTAATTTGATATAAGATTTTTGAAGGACTGCGTTTTGTTACATAAATGTAAGAATGGCATTTTTTTGCCCGAATTATGGGAATTATCATGCAGCAGGTATAATTCTGTCCAAATTTATTTTGAGACAGTTTGAGTTGTTGGAAAGGGACAAATGACAAAATTCACGATGTCTTGCCTGCACCAACAAGCACTATCAAACTAATATCATTGATGATTCGGTTTGGCAATCGTGAATTTTATTAGGGACTTGAAATTTGCATGCATCTTTGCAGATTGCGTGACACCGGAGCTCGTCAGGTGCATACGCTAGTAGACTGCCAGGCCAACTCCCTATGACCGTGGCTTGAGCGCATTGCCCCCCCTGATTACGAGGTTTCCTTCAGCAGGTCCACCACCAGCCGGTAAGCAGCGCCGACCGCCGGAAAGCAGACCGTCTGGGGTGTGTCAGAGCTCATGAACTGCTCAAGCCCCTCCTCCGTGGTCAGATCCGCCTTCGTCAATTCACGGCAACTGATGGTCTCCATCTCGGCCTCGAAGCGGCGACGAAACTCCCGCACCACCGCCAACTCGCGGAGCCCTTCTTCCATCGTGTCGGCCCGCCCACGCTTGAGGCCGATAGCCATCACGGCACCGACGACGGCACCGCAGACGGCCCCCGTGTTGCCTAGCCCCCCGGCGAAGCCGAATGCGATCCGGCGAATGACATCGTTCTCTATCTCTATCTCGAATTCCTGGCACACGGCCTGGAGTACAGCCTCGGATCAAGCGTAGCCTTGCTCCATGATTTGCATGGCTCGGTTCTGCTCCATTTTCTTCCTCCCTTTTTTGTTCTCATCTATGATGACTTCATATCTGAATATTGTGTCTACGCCTGCTGAAAGGACTCTGCTTTTTTCTGAAAAGCTGCGGCCTTTTCAAAATCGTTCAGGGCGTGGTAACAATTGGTGATCAAACCCAGGGTTTGCTGTAAATGCTGGAATTTCAGTAAATACGAAAGCGCCTCTTGGTATGCACCCGTATTCATGAGGCTGACCGCCATACAAACGTTAAGCTGCTCATCATCCGGAAAGTATTCAAGTCCTTGAGACACAATGTCGATCGAGGTTTCGTAGGCCTGCTTCTTTTGATTAAAGATCCCCAGGCCCAGGTACGCTCGCGCATTAGGATGATATTGTAAAGCTTTTTGGTACAGTTTAGCTGCAATTTTATCTTTGTTTTTGATAGCGTCAATCCCGGAATAATCGCCATGATCAAAGGTCATCCCCAATCTTGAGCAAAAATCGGAATGCAGCGGGTAAAATTCCTTTTTGTCGACAAGCTCAATGGTATCGACAATTTCCGGAAGCCGCCGGTAGTATTCCGCTCTTAATGTCTTTCCGAAAGACAACACCAGTTCCCGCGACAGTTTTGGGTCTGTTTCAAAATGCTTGATATCCTCGATGGGATTTTTCCAGATATCATCCGTCAATTTCTTGTTCTGCTTTAATTTTGCATAAAGGACTGTGCCCGGAAATATGGAAAGGATGAAAAAATGGATGACTAGTGGTTTGATTCTAAAAATCAAATCAACGGTCTTTTGGATGGTTGCCCGGCTTTCTCCGGGACAGCCGTATATGAAATAGGCGCGGGGCAGGATCCCGTATTTCAAAGTGAGGTCAAACGCCTTCTTAATTACCGTAGTTTTTATCTTTTTGTTCAGGAGAGTTCGAACTTTTTCGGAACCGCTTTCCACGCCGTAACTGATTTGAATGCAGCCGGCTTTTCGCATCCAGGCAACGATCTCTGCACTCATATAATTGACCCGTGAAATAGCTACCCATGTGATCTTAAGATTTCTTTGAAGAATTTTCTTGCAGATTTCGATCACACGTTTTTTGTCGATACTGAAGGTATCATCTGAAAAATAAAAAAAAGTGACCCCTTTATTGTAAAGACGCTGGAGTTCGTCAACAAAGTATGCGGTAGAGTGAGATCTGACCTTGGGGCCCCAAAATGCCGGAGAACCGCAAAAATTGCATTTTCCGGGACATCCGCGGGTTAAAGACAGGTGCTGGTATTCAAAGTATTTGGCAGGGACCGGCAGTTGATCGAGATCTTGGACCAAAGGTGCCGGTTCCGTGCGGACAACCTTGCCGTCTTTTCTGAAAGCAATCCCTTTGATATCGTCCAGACGATGCGTATCACCTTTTTCAATGCTCCTTACCAGGTTTAAAAAAGTGTATTCGCCCTCTCCGATAACGATAAAATCGATTTCAGGGAAATGGGTTAGAAAATGCTCCCATAAAAAGGTGGCGCTGACGCCGCCAAAAACGATTTTGACCTTGGGGTCGATCTGCTTGGCAATGCGCGCAATTTCGATGCCGCCCCAACGGTTGGCCTGTAGAATAGAGAACCCGATGACATCGGGCTTCTTTTCAAGAAAAGTCTTTTCAATTTCCTCCGGAGTCTCATTGATCCTGTGCCAGTTCAATATCTCAACGTCGTAATGGTTTTCTTTAAGAACGGCACCTACGTAATAAACGCCGATGGGCACAACAACCATATCTTCCGTGGTGGTCCGTTCTTCAAGCCAGTATGGATATATCAATAATATCTTCATTTGCAACTATTCAGGGTTCACGGTTCAGGGTTCACGGTTCAGGGTTCGGGGTTCAGAGTTCAGGGTTCAGCATTGGTCGCTCTGCGCTCTTCATATTTTCTGGGATATAGGGTTGTATCAAATAGCTATATGTTTTACAAACTGGTAAAGCATCTTTTGTTTTGAATTTAGCATTTGGAACATTCATATTTGTTTCGAATTTCGTACTTCGAGCTTCGCATTTTACAGCAACTTTTTCATAAAACATAAATATGATTCAAAGTGTTTATATCTTAAAATAACGTACACTGAATCAGTGGCGGTTGATATTGACGTCTTAGCTGCGAATTCCTATAATTGATTTAGTCCTGAAATAATTGGTCCTCTGGACCCGGATTTTTTGTTTTGTCCTGGAGAATATTGAAAATGTCTGTCAATGATTTGGAAAAATATGATCTGTGTGTGATCGGATGCGGGCCGGGCGGCTTTGCAGCAGCCATGCGGGCGCTTGATCTGGGAAAACATGTCTGTATTATTGAGGGGGGCGAAATCGGAGGCAGCGGTGTCATGTGGGGTGCTCTGGCTGCCAAAACCATGTGGGAGCTGGCCAAAGACTATGACATCGCCGCCAAAGTAGACCGGGGGTACCGGGCCTCAGGATTGGCGGCAGACTATCAGGCGGTGCGCAATACCGTGATTCAGGCCGTGCAGGAAAAGCAAAATCAGATGCTTTCTCAGATCCAGGCCTTTGCTCCTCAATGTTGGAACGGCCCCGGCTCTTTAACCCTGAAACGCGGATGGGGCGCTTTTTTGTCCCGGGACCAGGTCGAAGTGACAGATAATGACGGCCATAAGGAAGAAATATCCGCCGACTTTTTTCTGATCAGCACAGGCTCAAAACCGAACGATTTTCCAGATATCAGGGTAGATCAGAAGCGCATTATTAATTCCGACGGCATTTTGAATTTTGAAAAATTTCCCCAACGACTGATGATCATCGGTGCCGGTATCAGCGGTTGCGAGTATGCCACAATCTTTTCCAATTTCCGGCAAACCAAGGTTTATCTGGTGGATCGTGAAAAGCAGATCATTCCTTTCGAGGATGAAGACATCAGCCGTTTTGTCAGCGACAATCTTACGCAAAACAATGTGGACATTTTTCATTCCGCCGGGCTGAAACGCATTATTAAACACAAAGAGCACCTTGAGATGGTGCTTGATTTTGCCGACAGCCGTTCCCAGGTGTTCGAAGTGGATGCCGCCCTCATTTCCATTGGACGCACACCCAACCTTGCCGGCCTCAGCCTGGATAGAGCCGGAATCGAGCCCAATGCACAAGGGTATTTGGAAACCGACGCAAACTGCTGCATCAGGGAGAATATCTATGCGGCCGGCGACGTCGTTCGTCATCCGGCGCTGGTCAATCTGGCGGAGATGGAAAGCCGGTACGCCGTCAAACACATGTTCGGTCTCGACCAGCGACCGATATATTACAGCAATATGTCTACCGTCATGTTTTTTAAGCCTCAAGTAGCCGCGGTGGGATTAAACGAAAAAATGTGCCGTAAAAAGAAAATTCCCTATAAAGTGGCCTACTATTCCAATGCTTTATTGAGCCGCGCCATTGCTATGCGGGCAATAACCGGATTTGTGAAGATCATCGTTAGCGATGATGAGGATCAGATGATTCTCGGTATGCGCGCGGCCGGCCCCCAGGCCTCCAACACCATTATGTCGATTGCCACGCTCATGGATCAGGGCAAAGGTATTAAAGACGCTCTTAAAACGACGCATCCTCACCCTACCATGTCCGAAGGGATTCAGGAATGTTTGCGCTTGCTTCTGGATAAATCGATTTATAAAAGCCGGGCCTTTCCCAATCAGATAAAGATTCGCTCGTGGCGGCCCGATGGGTAACGATCGTAGTTCCTTAGTTGTATTTTTTTTGCTTTTTGTGGCCAAACTTTTTCGTATCCATTCATGGAGTAATTGAGCTAGTGGAAATTCCAAATAACAAATCCCAAAAAACAAACAAATTACAATGACCGAAATTCAAAATTCCAAACCTTATAATCGGAAGGCCAAACGAATTGAAAAAGATATTTTCATCAATACGGGAAAAATTGAAATGATTTAGTTCTTTAGTATTTGGAATTTGGAGCTTGTAGCTTGGAATTTATTTGAAATTTGATGCTTGTGGTTTGTTATTTCCGGTTTATCCGGGTTAGGTTTTAGGTTATTGTTTTACGATTATTTGCACATACTTAAAACTTAAAACGTTCGTAATAAGGAGGTCGACTCATGTTCTTATCACTTGTTCAAAAACGAAGAAGCATCCGCCGGTACTTAGAGAGACCCGTGGAAAAAGAGAAAATCGAACTTCTCGTTGAGGCAGCCCTGCGTTCACCGTCTTCAAGAGGGTTTAATCCCTGGGAGTTCATTGTTGTAACGGATCGAGATTTGCTTGAAAAGCTTTCGAAAGCCAAAACGCACGGTGCTTCGTTTTTAAAAAATGCTCCCTTGGGAATCGTTGTTTGTGCGGATCCCGAAAAGTGCGATGTTTGGGTTGAGGATGCTTCCATCGCTTCGATCTTCCTCCATCTGGCGGCCGAGTCCCTGGAACTTGGAAGTTGCTGGATTCAGATCAGAATGAGAATGCACGATCAGACCAAAACCGCCCAAGAGTATGTGCAAGAACTGTTAAATATTCCGGAAAACTTAAACGTGGAAGCGATGATCGCCATTGGCTACCCTGCTGAAAGCAAGCCACCGCATCGCAAAGAAAATTTACCATATGAAAAAGTGTATTATAATGAGTACGGCAGATAGGAATTGAACTTAGCAGGTTAAATGAAAGCCGGCGGCAATATTTTGGCCTTCTTTGAAGAGTCGGTTGAAAGTCTCAACAGCCTTGGTCGTCTTTTCTTCGATCAATTTAATATTACGGTCTTTAAGAAATTCACGCAAGGCCCTGGTTGCTTTCATCAGCCCTGGGGAACCTTTCCCAAGCACTACAATGTCGGGGACGGATTTTAAAATATCCTGAATGTCATCCACATCAACAGAATGCCCGCGCTTCCGCCACCATTCAGGGACAACCTTCCCCTGGACAATTTTCATATCGTTGGTGTATCTTACACTATTTACAACAATATTTCCGAAAGAATATTGTTCAATCATAATATAAAGTTAGAATTTAAAAAGATTGAACCTATCTCTCTTTTTTTTAAGAATCGACCCGCTCTTTTAACTCTTTCCCGCATTTGAAAAACGGCAGTTTCTTTGGTGCAATCTGAACCTGTTTCCCGGTTTTAGGATTCCTTCCGGTATACGCTTTATATTTTTTGACGTAAAACGAACATAATCCCCGGATTTCAACCCTGTCACCGTTTGCCAAAGCGTTGGACATTTCGCCAAAGAATAGATTCACAACTGACTCGGCTTCTGTTTTGGTAAGTCCGGCTTCATTTTTAAGGTTTGTGATAAGATCTGCTTTGTTCATGGGCTCCTCCTGAATGAATAATAATGTTAATATATTAAAGTGCTGGTTACAAAATGTCAATGAATTATAAAAGGTTAGTTAAAATCTTTATCAAAAAGATAAAATTGATGAACTCGTAAAAAGTCACGAATTCAACTATAGATGGCTAAGTAAAACGGTTCATATACAAGGCGTAGTCTTTTTTCAGGAACGAGGCCATACATGTAGTATGCCGAGTCTCTGCAAAAATACTACAACACAGTAGATGGGACTTTTTACGACGCCATCAAGCTTGACATAAGTCCTTTTTCGACTTAGAGGATTTGCACGATTTTAACCTGGACGTATGAATGAAACGGGGCTTGCCATGCTGGAGAGCTACTTTCAACACCAAACAGACCTTGCCCAAAAAGAATGCAAAATGCAGTGTCCGGATGATTGCAGTGCACCCGGATGCCGGCTGGACGAAGTTATTGTCGAGGCCACCCTTTTTGATCTGGTCAGGCTCAGTCTGGTTTTAAATACGCCCGTGTCCAGTCTCTTTTTACAGCACTGCCACCTGGGGCTCCAGAGTTGTGAACAAAATCTCCGCTATCATCGCCTGCTGATTAAGCTGAAAAAACCCTGCCATTTTTTTGAAAAGACGCGCTGTACGGTTCACGGATCAAAACCGCTTGCTTGTGTTTTATTCCCGGAGTATCATCAGATAAAAGGGCTTGTACCGGAGCTTGTCAAATCCACGATCTTTCGTAAATTCAAGTGCTTAAAGGGCGATATTTTAATCCCGGACCAAAGAAGTACGGCACTAAAGACGCTCAGAAAAATGAGCAGCCGGGAAGAGGCTCTTTCCGGCTTTTTTCTATTCGAAACCCCACGCTATATTATTGACTCCAAACCTCTGACCAAACAGTTGAAAAAAGAAAACCCGCACAAGAAACCGATTGCGCTTAAAGCTTACGACAGACTTATAAACGCAAAACTTAAACCGACCGGTCTTATCGACAGCATCAATGGTAAAATAGCCCGCCTGGACACGCGGGCGGGAATGGAAAGTCTTTTTGAAAAACTCAAAGACGATGATTTGATGAAACAGCTTCTGGAAAAAAGGGCCAGCCCGGAGATCATTTACAAGTTTAAGGGAAATAGTTTAAAAAGGCTCAAAAGAAGACTCCAGCCGTCGGAATTTTATTTTAGATGATCAAACTCCGTTATTGCAAACTACGGTTGACCTCTTCCAGCGCTTCTGCTGCGGCCTCTTTAACTTCAACAGGATAAGGACCGCTTAAAACCGTTTCGAGTTTCGGGATTAAGCTCTCGTCACCGGATATTCCAAATAGGTAAAGGACATCCCCCTTAACCGTATCTTCCATTTGAGGAAAACGCTCCCACAAAAAAGGGATAGCCTGAGCTATAAGTTTGTTGTTCTTCTCAGCAATGGTTTCAAAAACCACCATGGCACCCAGACGGACCGGCCATTTTTCGCTAACTAAAAGTCCCAGAAAGGCCGGGAAGATTTTACCACTGTCCGTCATCATTGCAGCCACACCTGCGGCGTTGCCCTCCTCAAGCATATCTCTTAATGATGAGGCACTGAGCCGTGCAGGATCACGGTTTAATATCATGTCGGCGATTTCCGAAAGTTGAATTGCTCCGGTCCAACGATACATATCATCCAGCAGAACCGTGGGTGCCGATTGGATATTGTCTGATTTTGCAGCTTCCGGAAACAGAGCGCCGTCAA
>JACNIG010000043.1 GCA_014383215.1 Candidatus Desulfatibia vada
CCATGAACATCAAGCAATTTAGATATTCAACTGACAACTTAGGTTATTTGGTATACGGCAAGCAACTGGCCGGCGCCATTGACGGCGGGGCGACAGACGCCATCCTTGATTTTATCGCCGACAAAGGGCTTAGCTTAAAATGGGTAACCAACACCCATTCTCACGCGGACCACACTACAGGGAACGAGGCTCTTCTGGCCGCTTCCGGCGCTGAATATCTGGCCGGTGCAGCACTGCGTCGCGACCGGATCATCGAGCTTGAAGATGTGAAAATCGATGTCTACCAAACCCCGGGGCACACTAAAGATTCAGTTACCTTCGGCCTTGGCAACACGCTTATCACCGGTGATACGCTCTTTAACGGCACCACCGGAAACTGTTTTTCCGGAGACCTTAAAGGTTTTTTTCATTCGATCAAAATGTTAATGGCGTTTCCCGCTGAGACCGTAATATATGCCGGACACGATTATGTGCAGGAATCGTTGGCTTTTGCCAAGTCCCTGGAACCTGACAACCGCGATATAGACCATTTTCTAAAGACGTATGACCCGGCGCACGTGCGTTCAACGCTGCAAGACGAATTTAAGATTAACCCTTTTCTTAGATTTAATGACGAAAAGATCGTTTTGATGCTCAAAGCAAAAGGACTGCAAACGGCATCGGAATATGAGCGCTGGGCGTCGATGTATTCTATTTAATTTAGAACTTAAAACGTTCGTAAAAAGGAAGTTTTTATACATTCAAATTAAATTGTAGAGAAACTCAATGGAAAAAATGAGAAGGGCTGACAGAGAGATCATAAGCAGGGCTGAAATCGAGGGGATCATTAGACGCAGCCTGGTCTGCCGACTGGCCCTGGCGGATGAAAATCGGCCCTACATCGTTCCGCTGTGTTTTGGATACAAGGATAATTCACTCTATTTTCATTCCGCTGTGCAGGGAAAAAAAATAGACATTATCAAAAAGAATAACAGGGTTTGTTTTGAATTTGATGTTGACTCTGAAGTCATAAAGGCTGATAAAGCTTGTGAGTGGGGTATGCAATATAAAAGTGTCGTCGGATTCGGCCAAGCTTCATTTCTCGAAGATTCTGAGTCCAAGCGCCGGGCACTGGATATTATCATGAAGCAATACTCCGGTGAATCATCTGCCTATCCGGAAGCCAAATTAAAACATACGGTTATTATCAAGGTTGACATTGAGCATATGACGGGGAAGCAGGCCCAATGAAGATGCGCAAAGCTGCAGCGGTAAATATACCAGATGCTGGATTGACCGATGGTAATGGTTCTAAGATCGACTCCGAAACGTTGCTGGAACAGGTGAGCAGGATTGTAAAGCAATATTTTGACAGAGCCCGTGGGAGCCACGACTGGGAGCATACCCTTAGAGTATTCAGGTTGTGCCGGCGCATCGGTCCTAAGGAAGGTGCTGACATGGATGTGCTGCTGGCGGCGGCCTATCTGCACGATATCGGTCGGAGCTTTCAGGATGCTTCCAACGGTGCTGTATGCCACGCCCAAAAAGGTGTGGAAATAGCAATTCCTATTGTATCAGCGCTCCCGCTAACGGAAAAACAAAAAGAAAATATTGTCCATTGTGTCAGGTCCCATCGTTTCCGGGGCAACGATGCGCCCCAAACAATTGAGGCTAAAGTTCTGTTTGATGCGGACAAACTTGATGCCATCGGTGCGGTGGGGGTAGCCCGGGCATTTCTCTTTGCCGGGGAAGTGGGGGCGCGGCTGCACAGTCCCAAAATGAATGTCGAGGAAGCCGCGCCGTATTCAAAAAACGACACCGGCTATCGAGAATACAGGGTTAAACTCAGCAAAATCCGGGATAGGATTTTGACAAAAAGCGGCAGAAAACTGGCGGATGAGCGCCATGACTTCATGGAGCAATTCTTTAAACGCTTTATCAAAGAATATGAAGGAGAGAGGTAGGTGTTATGAGTATGAACGTTGTTGAAAAAATCGATGATCTTGTAAAGGTTAGAAATGTAATGGCAAGTGTTTTTGACAAAGGTGGTCTGGATGGGTTTATTCCCGAATTGCTCGGGATAAATCCGGAGATAAAATTATATTCTACCGGCGGAACTTTCGGCAGGATTAAGGAAATTCTGGGCGAGGCGGCGGCAACCTGCCTGACACAGATTTCGGATTACACCGGCCAGCCGGAAACCCAGGGCGGCCTGGTCAAGACATTGGACTTTAAAATTTATCTGGGTCTGCTGACCGAAACTTACAATGACCCCCACCAGGATGATTTAAAACGAACCGGTGCGGTGCCGATTGATATTGTGATCGGCAATCTGTACCCCTTTAAGGAGACGATCTCAAAAGCAGGGGTAACGGTGGAAGAGGCACGGGGCAATATCGATATCGGCGGGCCATGTATGATAAGGGCTTCCGCCAAGAATTATTTGCGGGTTGCATCGGTGGTCGACCCTGCCGACTATGATACCATCATTGCCGAGATGAAAGCTAATAACGGATCGATATCCCTGGCACTTCGCTACCGTCTGGCGCAAAAGGCCTTTGCCTACACGGCCGATTACGACAGTACTATTGCCGGCTTTTTGGGTGCTAAAGCGAT
>JACNIG010000107.1 GCA_014383215.1 Candidatus Desulfatibia vada
TTCCAATTAAAATAATTTTGCTTGACAACAATAAACCAGGATAACAGGATAAACAGGATTTTTTTTTGCTGTTAATCAACAAACTCAAATTTTAGTTCACGTAAAAGAATCCGTCATATTTGTTGTTAAATCAAGAATTATCTTTGAAGGCTTCGTTAATTAACCTAAAAAACACTTGGACTATTCACTCGATTATAGTATAAATAATTAAAAACTACCAATCATAATCTTATCAAGCCGGAGGGCAAAATGTTTCGTACCTATGCACTCATTCTTATCCTGTCTATGGGCTTTGTTTTCAACGGTTGCGCGGCCTTTGAATTTCTAAATGGCAGTTCAGGGGAAGAGATAGAAACGTATAAGATGAATAAACGTGAAATGTATGCGGAGTTGAACAAGTTAAAAAGCGAAAATGAAAAGCTGCAAAGACAAATCGATATCACCAATGAGCAGAACCAGCGCTTCAGAGTTGAAAGCGAAAAAAAGTATGCACAAGTTAGGGAACAAAACAGCACATTGAGTCAAGAGAATACCAAATTAAATGAAGATAACCAAAGAATCATCGAAGAAAATGAAAATTTCAAAAAGAAACTTGCGGACACCCAGGTTAAAGCGAAACCCTCCGTTCCCTCGTCCCATAAGGCTGTAAAAGGTATTGGGGAATTAAAAATTAAAATACTCTCCGGAGACGGCAATTTTAATTCTGCAAAAGAGACGGCGAAGGAACTAAGAAAAAGCGGGTACACCATCCAACTGGTAGATCAGGCACACCGATCTGATTTCAAAAACACCACAATATATTTTGCACCAAAATTCAAATACGAAGCAAAGCGTCTGGCGTCCAAGCTTGGTAGTAACCCTGCTCTTAAATCTTTGAGTTGGCCTTCAAAGTTTAATCTTATCATAGTGACAGGAGCAACGAAGTAACTCTCCCCCTAATAGTTCAGCCACAAAGGCACTAAGACACTAAGGTTATTACATGCAAAAGTCATTTGTCATTAGAGTGCTGCGCTTGAGGAGCACTACGCTTGAGGAGCGGCCTGGCGGTCTTTAGGGGTATTGATAAAGGGATTTATTCCCCTTAAGCGAAGCGATCCTAAAGCGTAGCGCTCTTCAAGCATAGCGGTCTTTTTTTATCCTGAGCTTGTCACGATTTAGAGGTTACGGGAGATGTTGTGATCAAATGCTTCAAGATACTTGATTCTTTCCAGAAGCGGTGGATGGGAGTAGTTGAACCATACGTATAGCGGGTGTGGCTGCAGATTGGAAAAGTTGTCTTTCGCCATCTTTTTCAAGGCCTTTGTGAGAGGTTTGGCAGTATTTAAGATCTGAAGAGAATAAAAATCCGCTTGGCGTTCAAATTTCCTGGAAATCGCCATCCCCAAGGGCGCGAGAAAAAAACCAACAGGCTCCCACAACACGCCAACTAAGAATAGGCCTACATAATGAGGCATAATAGAAAAGCCAAAGCTTTTATACAGCAATTCATAAGTTAACAGTTTTGATGCCAGGAAAAATAAAACCAAGGAGACGAGGCTGATGAGAACCAGCTGCTTTTTAATGTGGTTTTTCTTCAGATGTCCGATTTCATGGGCCAAAACCGCCAGTATTTCATCCGGACCGTGGGCTTCGATCAGAGAATCAAAAAGCACGATCTGCTTGGCCTTCCCCAGGCCTGTAAAATAAGCATTGGTATGGCGGGTTCTGCGAGTCGCATCCATTTGAAAGATACCCTTGATGTCGAGACTTTGGCCGGTGGCCAGCTTTTCTATTCCGGATTGTAAATCAGGGTCGTTAAGGGGCGTGAACTTGTTAAACAGTGGTGCAATCACAGTCGGATAAAGGATTGTCATCAGAATTTGGAAACCGAGGAAAAAGGCCCAGGCCCACAGCCACCAGTTTTGGCCCGCATATTTTACCATCATCAGCAGCGCTGAAAGGAGCAACGTTCCCAGCACCGCCATTACCAGTACAGACTTAACCAGATCGGAAATCCAGATTTTAAGTGTTTTGGTATTGAAGCCGTATCTATCCTCGATTACAAAGCTGTGGTAATAGTCAAAAGGCAAGTCGATTGCTGAAGATATAAGACCTAAAAAAGCGAAAAAGATCAATCCGGCCGGCAGAAAATGTGTTTGGGCCAAAGATTCGGCCAGCCATGGGAGGATGCCCGAAAGGATGATAAAAAGGAAAAAAAACTTGGCAAAGCCGCTCTGAACGAGTTGAAAACGGATATTATCCAGAGTGTATCGATTGATCTTTTGCAGTTCTTTCTCATCAATCATGTTTTCAAAAGCATCAGGGACCTTCTTTCCATATTTTTCAAGATGTTTTAGATTGATGCGGTTTGTAGTCCAATTGAGCGCCAAAGTGACCAGGTAAATGGTGATGTAGGCCAGTAAAAATGAATTTATTGATATCATGCAGCACTCCAAATGGATCGATATTTAGCTAGATCAGGGTTGAAATATACTTTAGCGCTACCTGCTATGGTTGGCAAGGTCATTTAACCTAAATTTCCCATGAAAAATTGCTCTGATCCCATTAGGCTCTGTCGTGCAGCCGGAACATACATCTTGCGCCCCTCAACAAACTGTGATAATTATATTTTTATGAAACAATACGTTATTGACCAATTGCGACCCGCAGATTATGAAGCTGTCAAATCTTATCTGGATGAAAACTTTGAATCATCCGGTGTGGAAGGGATTTACTGGATACCATTAGATCAAGGCATATTAACCGAAGTTCAGGCTGAACATACCGAATGTCAGCCTTTTTATTTTGCGGTTGATCTTGAACAAAATTTTATGGCCAACGAACTTCTGGTACGCACCAAAAGCAAAATGCGGTGCAGTTGTATGGGCTATGCTACTGAAAAACAGCTAAATTGGATTATCCAATTTGTCGATGGCGTATTTGATAAGCTTGGGATCAAAATATGATGAGGATAATACCCTTGGGCGGGTTGGGAGAAATCGGCCTCAATATGATGGTTTTTGAAAGTGACGGTTCGTCTTTTATTGTCGATGCAGGCTTGATGTTTCCCGAAGATTACATGCTGGGGGTCGATTATGTCATCCCGGACATGAGCTATATAAAAGAAAACAAGTCGAAAATTTTAGGTATAGTTTTAACTCATGCCCATGAAGATCATATCGGCGCTTTGCCGTATTTGCTCAAGGTAGTCAATGTACCGATTTTTGGGACCCCGTTTACATTGGGAGTTGTGCGGCACAAACTTGAAGAGCAGGGTCTTTTGCAATCGGCTGCATTGTATGAGATTTCTCCCAGAGAAAAACTTAAGCTGGGCGATTTTGAGCTCGATTTTATCCGTGTCAGTCACAGCGCCGCCGATGGTGTCGGTATGGCCATAAAGACTCCTTTCGGACTCGTTGTTCACACCGGAGATTTTAAAATCAGCCATAGTTCCATTGACGGTATGACAACCGACGTCAGCAAGTTTGCGCAGTGCGGTCAAGAAGGTGTCCTGGCGCTCTTGTCTGATTCCACAAATGTGGAAAAGGAGGGGTATACCATTTCCGAACAGGAGGTGGGAGAAACGCTGATACGGATCGCAACCGGAAGAAAAGGGCGCATTATTATCGGGCTTTTTGCCTCCAGCATTACCCGCATCCAGCAGGTCGTTGATATTGCTGCACAATTAAACAGGAAAATCGTTTTCAACGGCCGCAGCATAGAGACCAGCGTTAATATTGCCAAAAATCTAGGATACATCCGCGTTCCCGCCGGAATGGAAATTGATGTTGATCAGGTCAGTGAATTTGCAGACGATGAGATTGTCATCGTTACAACCGGCAGTCAGGGAGAGCCCATGGCCGCTCTGGCCCGCATGTCTTCAGGCAATCACAAGCAGATAAAGATCAAGAAAGAGGACACGGTTATTCTTTCCTCAAAATTTATTCCCGGAAATGAAAAGGCCATTGCAAAAATTATTAACGACCTTTACAGGCGGGGGGCTGATGTTATTTATGAAAAGATATCGGCGATTCATGTATCGGGGCATGCTTTCCAGGAAGAGTTAAAGTTGATGATAAACCTGACAAGACCCAAATACTTTATACCGATCCACGGCGAATACCGGCATCTGATATTGCATAGTCGTCTGGCCGAACAGGTCGGTATTTCAAAGGAAAATGTTCTTTTAGCAGAAAACGGCCAGGTCATCGAATTTGACGAAAACAGAGGGAGCGTTGGTGACAGTGTCATAACCGGCCGGGTACTTATAGACGGCAAAGGTGTCGGTGATGTTGGCCGCAGTGTTTTAAAGGAAAGGCGTGATTTATCAGAAGACGGTATTGTTGTAGTGAACATGGCACTTGACGAAGAAACAGGGATTGTGGTGTACGGGCCTGAAATTGTTTCCCGCGGTTTTGTATTCGAAACCGAAACCGGGCATCTTCTGGAAGACGCCAAATGCATTATTTTAGAGGTTATCGAAGAAGTGGGCCCTGAAGTTCCCGGGCGCGTCGACAAGATCCGATCGAAAATTCAAGTTGCTTTAAGAAAACATTTTTCCTTTACCATAAGGCGCCGCCCGATTATACTTCCGTTAATTTTGGAGGTTTAACTTGATTCTGGATGCTTGATTCTGGATGCTTGATATGAGTATAAGCAGCCTTAATAAGTGAGTAGTACCCTAATCGAACGAAACGCTCGATGTTCGTTGTCTGTTGTCCGTAGCTAATTTAGAGGAATTAAAATCTTGATTTATAAATCTTCAGCCAAAGCATTATCATAACGCCGGATAAACCGAGTTAGATTTGCAACTGACAACGGACAACAAACAACTGACACATTGAGTTTTAACTCAATTAGGGTAGTATCCAGTAACCAGTAACCAGTATCCAAAGCCAGTTGGAGCGAAGCGGAAATCCCGCTGAAAGCGGGGTAGCCAGATTGAAGAGCGTACCTATGCGTAAAGAAATTGCCGGAGTTTTTCTATTTTTCCTCGTTATTTTAACGCTGCTAAGTCTTTTATCTTACAGCCCTGTAGATCCTTCGATTCACAATGCCAGGGCAGCCGGTCAAGTGCACAACCTGTTTGGTTTGTTCGGGGCTCATTTGGCGGGAGCTCTTGTAGGGCTGTTCGGCCTAGGCGCTTTCTGGTTTCCGATTTTACTCCTTTTAGCGAGCATCCACTTGTTCGGCAGCCAAGCGGGCAAGGCCATTGTTTTGACCATTGTCGGAGGTCTTCTCTTGATTGTAACTACGGGGGGGCTGCTGGCATATAAGCAAAATTATTATATTCTTTTTGGTAGTAAATTCACATCCGGCGGCATCATCGGGATTCCCCTAAAGTCATTTCTGGTAAAATATACTAACACTATCGGTGGTGCACTGATACTGTTTCTTTTTTGGCTCATCGGATTAATACTGGCGACAGGTTTTTCCCTGACAGCGTTTGCCAAAAAGTGCCGGCGGTCAGCTATTTTTTCAGCTGATCGCATCAAAACATTGTATATTAAGTTAAAGGAGCGCAGGGAAAAGTCAAAAAAAAGGTCAAAAATAATTAAAGAGCAGGCCGCTAAAAAAAAGAAAGATATTAAAATCCAAATGCCCCGGTCCAAGCCGGTAAAAGAAGCTCCGGCACCAAAACAAGATGTCTTTGAATTCATGCACACCGGAACCGGATTTCAACTTCCTTCCGTCAATTTTCTTGACGATTTCAAAATAGAGCCTTCCTCTGCTGATGATGAAAATTTACGCATGCAGTCCAAGCTTTTAGAAAAAAAGCTTGACGATTTTGGTGTCCAGGGCAAGGTAGTTGCGGTTTTGCCCGGCCCGGTCATTACAACCTTTGAATATGAACCGGCTCCGGGTGTAAAGATCAACAGGATCGTTAATCTTGCAGACGACCTGGCTCTGGCGCTGCGGGCGATAAGTATCAGAATTGTAGCGCCGATTCCAGGCAAAGCCGTGATCGGCATTGAACTCCCCAACGCCTCAAGGGAACTGGTCAGGTTCAAAAGCGTTGTTGCTTCCAGTGTTTTTGAAAAATCAAAATCCAAACTTTCCATCTGCCTCGGCAAGGACATTGTCGGTAATCCGGTAGTGGCTGAACTGGATAAAATGCCCCATCTTTTAATTGCCGGTGCAACGGGAACCGGCAAAAGCGTGGCCTTAAATGCCATGATATGCAGCCTGCTGTATAAATCGACGCCGGATGAAGTCAAAATCATCATGATTGATCCGAAACGCATAGAACTTTCAGCCTATGACGGTATCCCCCACCTGATTACGCCGGTAGTAACGGATGTCAAAAAAGCGACCAATGCCCTTTTCTGGGCTGTGAACGAAATGGAGCGTAGGTATGTGTTGCTTTCAGAGAAGCAGGCCAGAAACATAAAACTTTACAACCAGAAAATTGGCAGCCGGGAAAAGGGAGTGGAAAATGAAGCTTCCGAAAAGCTGCCCTATATTGTTATCATCATTGATGAGCTTGCCGATTTGATGATGGTGGCCTCCCGCAATGTGGAAGTGGGCTTGACACGGCTGGCCCAAATGGCCAGAGCCGCCGGCATCCATTTGATCATCGCCACCCAGAGGCCTTCGGTGGATGTTCTAACCGGGATTATCAAAGCCAATTTTCCCACCCGCCTTTCGTTTCAGGTTTCATCTAAAACCGATTCCAGGACAATTATCGATACCAACGGTGCCGAAAACCTTCTGGGAAGCGGGGATATGCTTTTTCTGCCTCCGGGTACCGCCAAGCTGCAGCGCATCCACGGAGCTTTTATCTCAGAGGCCGAACTGGCCCGGATTATAGAATTCTTAAAAGGGCAGGAAAAACCGGAATACGATAAAACCGTAATCAAAGCCCCGGTAAAAGAAAAGGATGATTCTGAAACTCAAGAATACGATGAAAGATATGATGATGCTGTTGCGCTCATAACCAAAACAGGCCAGGCATCCATATCGATGATTCAGCGTCATTTGCGCATCGGATATAACCGGGCCGCCCGTATTATCGAAGTAATGGAAAAAGAAGGGATTGTCGGCCCTTCAGATGGAGTCAAGCCCCGCGCGGTGTTGGTTAAGGGCTATGATGACCTCCCCTGATTTGCCCATTTACTTATGGAACCTGATGAAAAGCTGCTAAAGGATGTGAAGGGATTTCTAGATGCCCGGGAAGGTAGCAGCCTTTATAAGCTTGCTCTAAAAGCAAGCAGACTGGGGCCTTGTCTGGAAATCGGAAGTTACTGCGGCAAATCGACCATTTACCTGGGTATTGCCTGCCGGGAAAACAACAGCACTCTTTTTTCAATTGACCATCACCGGGGTTCCGAAGAACAGCAGCCCGGCGAAGAGTATTTTGATCCTGAACTCTTCGATCCACAGATCGGCCGGGTGGACACATTCAAAGAATTCAGAAAAACCCTGGAAATCTCCGGGCTCGAAGATACGGTTGTACCCATCGTATGCAGGTCGGCGGTTGCTGCGCGTCTATGGGCAACACCGCTCAGTCTGGTTTTTATCGACGGCGGGCACACGTTTGAGGCGGCTTTCACAGATTACAACGCCTGGTCCGGACATATCATACCCCATGGATATTTACTGATTCACGATATTTTCAAAGACCCTGCCAAGGGCGGCCAGGCACCTTATCAGGTCTACCAACGGGCCGCTGACTCCGGCCTTTTCCATGAACTTCCCATGATAGAGACTCTGGGGGTGCTGCAGCGGCGGCAATAGTAACTTCTCAATAAGTTAGGGTTTAGAAAGTCGCCGGGCTTCAGAATTTTTCAAAAAAGGCGCTATCAACCACACTATCTAAGGGTGACCAAATATTTATTAATACCCCTCAAGGCCGCCAGGCCGCTCCTCAAACGAAGTGCTCCTCAAGCGTAGCACTCCAATGACAAATGACAAATGACAAATGACTTTTGCATGTAATAATCTTAGAGGCTTGGTGTCTTGGTGGCTGAACTATTACTTTTTTTAAAGTACAGCACAAGGCTTTTACCCAGCAGGGGGTTGAGCAAATTTTCCAGCAGGCGGGTTATCCAGGGGTGTTTCATCATATCCCAGACCAGAAAACGGTGATACAGGTTGACAAGCCGCAGATCCTCCCGTGTGGGGCCTAAAAGGCATTTCAACCACCAGTAAGGTGTGTGCAGGCTGTGGGCATAATGCCTTCCCCATAGCTTGACGCCGGCAGTTTCCAACAGCTCGATCAACTCTTTGTTTTTGTATATGCGGATATGCCCGTTATCGGTGTTGCGATAATCTTTGGAAAAGGTCCAGCAGATTCGTTCCGGGAGGTACCTGGGGACGCTGACCATCAGGTTCCGGCCGGGTTTTAGGACCCGGGTGATTTCGGAAACAGCCGTCTGGTGGTCGTGGATATGTTCCAGAACCTCCGAGCAAATGACAAAATCGAAACAATTGTCTTTAAAGGGCAGATCGAGTGTGTCTGCAACTGAAACCACACCTATACCATCGCCATGATCGCCGAGTTTTGCGTGGTATTCGATTCTGTTGTTGGCTTCTATAACATCATCAAAGTTAATATCCACTCCCACGGCTAACACATTTTTGAACTGCAGGGCGGCGCAGGTGTGGCGTCCTGATCCGCAGCCGATATCGAGAATGCGGCCGCCGGGTTGTATCGCAAGCCTGTTAAAGTCGACGGTAATCACGGATAGCCTCCCGGTAAGCCTCAGCGGTCATTTCCGCCGCCCTTTTCCAGGAAAAGTGCTTGTGAACCCGCATACGGCCGGCACGCCCGATTGCGGCGGCTTGCTCCGGATTGTCGAGAAGCCTTGTGATGGAGCCGGCCAGCGCTTCAGGATCGGCCGGCGGTACCAGGATACCGGCATCACCCACAACCTCGGGCAGCGCGCCGCCGGTGGTGCAGACCACCGGAAGGCCACAGGCCATGGCCTCACCGGCCGGAAGGCCGAAGCCTTCATACACCGATGGTACCACGGCAACAGCGGCCCGGGCGTATTGCCGCACAAACTCGTTGTGGTCGATCCGGCCTGTGAAGGTGATGCATGCTCCAATACCCAGTTCTCTGATGAGAGATTCGATGTAGCCGTTTTTTTTGCAAGAGCCGACAACGATAAGTCTGGCGGTGCGGGTTTTTAAGATTTTGGAAAGAGCCTGCAAAAGATAATTAAGGCCTTTTAAAGGTGTGTCGGCGCTGTTGGTGACAATTATACGGTTCTTCTCCCGCTTAACTCCAGGGATCGGATAAAAAAGGTCGGTGTCAATACCATTAGGGACAATTCTGAATTTATGAAAAGGGATTTTAAAATCTTTGCCGATATCGTTCCTGGCGGATTTTGAAACTGTAATGATGTGTGTAAGGCTTCTGGAAATCCGTTTCTGCATACCGACAAACGAATACCAGCGCATCTGCTGCATCTTTTTCCAAATAGTTGGAGCCGTTTTTACGGCCAGATCCCTGTCCACGGTAATGGGGTGATGGATGGTGGCAATGGTCGGAATATATTTTCCGATGGACCGGATACCGTAGGAAAGGCTCTGGTTGTCGTGCACGACATCGTATTGATGCAGCTTATCTTTTAAAAATTTATAAGCCCTGATTCCGAAAGTAAAGGGTTCCGGGAAACCCATAGTAGAGACATCCAACCACTCTATGAGGTTAACAGGATCAGCAAGTTCTCGCAAGGTGGGCATACGGAACAGGTCGTCAGGGTTATAAAGATCGAGGCTCGGCAGTCGAAACAGCCCAATATCCTCTGCAAGAATCGGGTCCGGCGGTCCTGATATTACATCAACCTGATGTCCCAGATCTTTGAGCGCTCTGCTCAAATGTTGGACATAGACTCCCTGGCCTCCGCAGTGCGGATTGCTCCGGTAGCTTAACAGGCAGATTCTTAAGGGAGCCGGATGATCTTTGGGTATCATCAACACCTTCCGATTGATTCGCTTGCGTTCATATTTTTAGTAAGCCGCCGGATGATTTCGTTTAGGTCGGGAAGCTGTCTGAGCAAATTAGAGCGCGTTAAAGCGAACATCATCAAAGTGCCTCCATTGGGAGAACAAAATCATATTGCGGCACTATATTCTTAAAACCATAGCCATGTTCGCTTTTACGCGCTTTTATTTGCGAGTTCTTGCCGATCTAAACGAAATCATCCGGCGGCGAAACCGGAACGTCATTTTGAGAATTGCTATAACGTCTCGCAAATTCTACAACTCGTTGTAATCTAATTTATTTTTTAGCAACACTTTTCTATCAAGTTACTAAAATTTCACCTTGGGGACCGATTTCTGCGCTTCCGGCACTTCATAGTAAGCGGCATTGGAGACGCCTGCGAACATGGCGTAAAACCTGCCGAAGAATGTACGAACAAAAGTATTCAAAAGCTGGACGGATTCATTATACCGTTTGCGTTCCACTGCGATTCTGTTTTCAGTGCCTTCCAGGCTGTCCTGAAGCTTGAGAAACGATTCGTTGGCCTTTAGAACCGGATATCTTTCCTGCAGCAGCAGGAGCCTTGAAAGTACTCCTTCAAGATGGTTTGAAGCTTTAATTTTGTCGTTAACATTTTTGGCCTGAAAATACTTTGTTCTTGCTTCGGCAATATTTTCGAACAGCTCTTTTTCATGCCTGGCATATCCCTTGACGGTTTCAACCAGGTTCGGAATAAGATCGTATCTTCGCTTGAGCTGATTTTCTACCTGAGCCCATTTCCCTTTGACATTTTCATCCATGGCGATGACCTGGTTATAACCGCTGACGAGCTTGCCCGCGAGCATCAAACCGACCAGCAGTATTGCTCCTAAGGTTATCAGAATAATTTTCAGATTTTTTGACATAGCACCTCCATTTTTTATGCAACTATAAGGAAAACGCAGACATTCACAGGTTCAGGGCACTAACTACCATCCACCAGTTGCGCCACCCCCGCCGAAGCCGCCTCCGCCTCCGCCCCCGAAACTTCCGAAGCCTCCGCCGCCGAAGCCTCCGCCCCCATATCCTCTTCTGCCGCCCATTGATGACGCCAAAAGGAAAAACAAAAAAAGTCTGGGATTTTTGATAAACAGCAGCAGCATAATAAGAAGAACCACTATGGTCATTATCGTTCCGGCCAGAGAGGCGGGCTGATCCTTTGCGGCCGGACGAGCGCGTCGTTCAACTTGCGGCATGCCGGTTATTTTGATGCCCGCATCAGCAGCGATCTCGTTGGCCATCGCCAGGGATGCGGCATAAATGCCGCCTGAATAGTCACCCTTTCTGAAAAAAGGGATTATAAATTTACGGCCGATACTACCGACCAAACTGTCCGGCAGTATGCCTTCCAGTCCGTAACCGACTTCGATTCTGTACTTTTTGTCTTTAACGGAAATCATCAACAGCAGACCGTTATCTTTCTCCTTGCTGCCCAGTTTCCATTTGTCATGGGCGATGTTGATGGCAACGTCTTCGATTGATTCACCTTCGAGACTATTAATGGTAAGGATCACAAACTGGGCTGTTGTTTTTTGTTCCAGTTCTTGCAAATATCCGTTCAATCTATTCTCTACAGTCGTGTCGACGATGCCTGCCAGATCGACCACATATTTGTCAGGCTTTTCCGGAACGCTCACGGAATGGGATGCAGATGCAAACACAAAGCATACAAAGAGTGTTGCCAGGCAAGCCGCAAATTTATATTTTGATTTCATCCGTGATCTTTCCCAGTTTTTCAGTGGCTTCATAATAGTCTTTGAATATGGCGTTGACTACCGTTCGGCTGCTTTTTACTTTTTGCGTTTTTTCTTTCAAAATCGTCTTAAAAACAGCAGTGTTCACGCCGGACACCTCCTCGAGGACTGTCAGGACTTCCTCATTCTCCAAAGGCGGTTGTTTGCCCATAAGCATGATGATAGCTCTAAAGAGCGGAGTATACCCTGAAAAGAGATTGATAAACATTTCTCGCAGTGCTTTGGCGTCACCAAAAGAAGAGATATAGCCCTGACGGAGACCGATGAGTCTGACTTTTAGCTCTCTTTCACATTGCAGTCTGAGGTTGGAAGGTTTGATTTCCAGATCTTGAAAGAGATCTTGCCCGAAAACGGTACTGTGAAGCAGTTTCATGTTCAAAAATTCAACGGGGAAGACATCAAGGGAGTTCATAATATATTCAGGGGTCATAACAAGGGGGGCGGCGACCTTTTTTTTGCCGTACTTTTTTCCAAGAGGAGCTACAAGCTCGAGAAATTTCAAATCCATTCTATTTAAAATAAAAACCGAATTAATGTCTGATTGCCCCGGGTCAAAGTCTTTTGTCAGCGCACTACCAATAATATAGATGGAATGAATTTCTTTTTTGTAGTTGTTTAATATTTCATCCAGAAATGGCTTAAACCTTACGGCAGCTTCATTGTTCAAATTCGGATCAAGCATAAAAACCTCCAAGTTTAAAATATTTAGTAAAGGTACATTCTAACGATATACAGTTCAAGCTTTATCTTGAACGGCAGCGGCGATCCTCAGCGAAATATTTTTTTGCATTTCACGGGGCAGCAGCAATGCCCGCAAGGTTATAAATTTGAGAACAGGCATAAAAAATCGCAGTTGACAATCAACCCCGCCTCCGATCGCGAATA
>JACNIG010000003.1 GCA_014383215.1 Candidatus Desulfatibia vada
CAATGGATGAAGAACTGAAGCAAATGCTCAAGTATATCCGGCTTGGCGGCTTGCTTGCAAACTGGGACCCGTATCTTTCAGCCGCCCAAAAGGGCAATTATTCTCACGCTCGGCTGCTAAAATATGTCGTTGAAAAAGAGTATCAAATCAAAAAGGAAAATTCCAGAAAGATGCGACTGGCCCGGGCCAAGATCCCGGAAAAATTCGTTATCGAGACATTCCCTTTTACCCGACAGCCGAAGCTGAATAAAAAGAAAATCGTGAACTTGCATGACGGCTTTGATTACATATCAAAATGTCGGAATGTGATCTGGATCGGTCCGACAGGCACCGGTAAGACAGGGCTTGCAACCGCTTTTCTCACCTATGCCATCGATCAGGGATACAACGGCCGGTTTATCGCATTTGCCGAGCTTGTCGAACAGCTTTACCAGTCGGTAGCTGATCACACGGAAGCCAAGGTAATCAAAACATTTGCCGCCTCGGATTGCCTGTTAATCGACGAGTTGGGCTATGTCGAAGTAGAGCCGGTGCAGGTAGGTCTGTTTTTTACCCTGATGAACAAAAGGCATAAGAAAAAGACCACGCTGATCACCTCAAACCTTGGATTTTCTCAATGGTCGTCTTTTTTGAAAAACGACCATCTGACTGCAGCGCTGATCGATCGATTGACGGAAAATAGTCACGTGATCAACATGAAAAACTGCGTCAGTTTAAGACCCAAACTCGATCCGGTAACTTAACATGACAAATCTGTACTTTTCCAGCCAGCAGCTTTATGCCTTGCGTAATGATATTAACGTTCAGATGCTGATCGAAAAAACGCTACGTATCCCGTGCCGAATGACCGAGGGATGCTTTCGTTTTCTTTGTCCCTTGTGCAACGAGTTTGATACCGCGGTAAACCCAAAAACCAATCTGGCCAGATGTTTTCGTTGTGAGAAAAATTTTAACACGATCGACCTGGTGATGCTGATCAGACAGGCCGACTTTGTTCAAAGCGTAAAGTTCCTGCAGTCAATTCATCAAAAAGATTCTGTCTGCCAAGATCGTGGCGACCTTAAGACGATATCCGGAAGTAACCCCCAGGATGGTTCCCGGATGAAACGCAAAACACCATTAGGAAAATCAGACAGCGGCCCATGTCACATCGAAAAGATTATTGGCAGCGTCCTGGCCTTAGAACACGGTGGCATCTCAGAAAAACGACCTGCCGAATACAAGCCGAATAAACCAGTAGCTGCTCATCAAAAAACTGATGAAGATCGCATCGCGAAGCTGGAACAACAATTGGAATATCTGGGTCGTCAAATCAAAAAAATTGTCCGAACGATTAACGTTGGGCTTCCTTCCAAACAATCTGTGCACAAACTGGAATAAGGCTATGTGTGAATTTGCTTGTCAGTGAGCTTTTCATTTAACCTCCCATCTTTCTTAAAACTACAGCGGGACAAGCAGCAGGCGGGGTAGTATTTTACTTACAGGGGCGGGGTTGCGGGATCTGGCCAAGCTCTCTCTTCGTTGCTGTGTGAACCAACGTCTCAATTTACCTGAGCGAAAGTGTATCAATTTATCTGAGCGCTATAGCTCGAGTACCCACCCCGAAAAATGATACCCCTCCACCGTCGCAGCCTGAATAAAACCCCCCTTAAAATCACATCTCAAAACCTTCTCCAGATTAGTGAT
This sequence comes from Candidatus Desulfatibia vada, assembly GCA_014383215.1. Taxonomy (GTDB): domain Bacteria; phylum Desulfobacterota; class Desulfobacteria; order Desulfobacterales; family UBA11574; genus Desulfatibia_A; species Desulfatibia_A vada. Next base: position 1,687 of record JACNIG010000003.1, read on the forward strand.
TCTGTTAAAGTGGAACATATTTGCAAACAGGTGCGCACTAAATGGGTCAACTTATTTGGACAGAAGTGGGACAGTTTTTCTTAGCGGCGACGTCAATTTTAATGCAGACTGCTTAAAATTAACTTCTGATCATCATGCTTTATCAAAAAAAATACCATCCTAATTGCGCCTAACTTGACATCTTACTGCGGGGTTCGTGGTGCTGACCGGCTGGGGTTGAGCGCCAGCGAAAACCCAGTCGGCGTCCAGCACATTGTTAGCATTTCGTCTTATTATCTTTAGACCCTTGTTTTTCTAAAAATTCCTTTTGCTTTTCTAAATGAATGGTTTCCATTTTTTCGATAGTTTTTTTCCCTTCTTCTATTTGCTCCTCAGTCAAGTCACAGTTTGAGAGCTTATATAGCCATCCTCTATTAATCATTTCTGATGAAATCCTTGATATATAGAAAGGTTCTGTAACATCGAGTAATTTATCACCCAAACCCATGCTTTTAATTTTATCCCTTCTTTGAGAAAGCCATAAAAATATATCCACAGCTTGAAGGCCCACGGAATGCTTTGACAATGCCAGAGAAAATTTGCCGAAATCATATTCAACCCTATCGCCCTGTAAGGCCAATCCATTTGATTTATGTTCGAGCCTGACCTTGCCAAATAGATCATGGTATTCCTTCATAGTGGAGCCAAATTCTGACTGGGAATCATGAACAAAGGCTTCAGGTTTCATGTTGTTCTCTTTGCAAAACTTGTGAACTGCTTGGATCAGACATGAGAAAGCTACCATATTGGGAGTGTGACCTTTATATGACTTCTTCGTCTGGTTTGCTAAAAGAGTTATTTCTTCAGGGTATTCGAGCGCAAAGTTAAGGCCT
>JACNIG010000002.1 GCA_014383215.1 Candidatus Desulfatibia vada
AATGCACTTTAAACATTTAAAGGTCAATTATCATTTTGTTACGTCTTAAAGGCAGGAATCATGCGTTGGTTTAACGTTCTGGGTGAGGGGTTGGAAAACCGCAGGTTTTACAATCCCTCACGAACCAATTGCTAAATACGCTTATTTACATATACATCTGGTGAGAAAACTTCCCTTATCAAGGTTCTTTTGATTTGATCCCCAAAAAGAACATTCAAATCAAAAAAAACTTTAGCTACGCCATCTCGAAACTCATTCAAGAGTGTTGCAAAATCATTGTAATTAGTTCCTGTTGATGTCTTTTTTGGATGAATTGCTTCGTTATGCCGTATTCCAAGATGTTTTTTGAACAAACACCATGATTTTCCGCTTAAGTTAAGTTTTGCCCCGCCGGTTATCTTAGGAACCCATTCTTTAAACTTATCATCTAGGGTGCATGGGTTTTCTTTAGTATCCAGTAATTTTTCGGAGGCTGTACTATTATAGATTTTAGAAACATTTAAAAAGTAAGAATCAACTGAGGAAAATGCTTTTGTTAAACAAGAGTAGAACTCCTCAATATCGGTATTCTTAATAGCTAATCGCTTATGTTTTACTGCAGACTCAAACTTGGCCTGATAATCACTTGTGATTAGAACTCCGCTTCCATCTATTTGTGATTCGACATTACCTGTTGCGTTATTAATTATTTGTGCTTTCCCTTTTCCTTCCCCAAAGTCTGCATAGAATGTTGAATGGATAAAGTTTTCTACAAAAGGAATACCAAAACTATCCCACTTTCTAGCGGCTCTGATTAACTTTTTAAAAGGGTATCCATTTTGTTCAAACCAAAGAGCAACTTGCTTGTTATTTAGAATGTCTGTTTTGCTTCTGTTTGAGTGATCACCGTAACGAACAAATGCATAAATCATTTGTTTAGCTTTGTTCTCAGAAATAAGTGATCGTTGTTTTAACATATGTATTTAACGCTGCTAATCAGCCGCGCGGCTTTTTGCGTCGGCTTCATTAGCCTTGTTGTGCAATTTTTCTATTAATTATTGACTACTCAGGATATACTTTCTTTTCCGTAATTCCTTTTGAATCTAAATAATCAGCAACTACTTTCTTTATGTCCTCAGTGATAATGAGTGTGATGAAAACCCTTTTGTTCATTGCGTTTTCATAAGATGCCCATATGTCTGCCAGATCGTATCTGAAATCCATCTGTGAAATATATACAGGCATTTGATTCGCAGCTCGTGCTTGAAAGGTCTGTTTAGGTGGATGAAAAATTAGGGGAAAAGTTTTTTCTGCATTTAGGTGCTCTGGCCCCTTCATCAAATCAAGAATTTCTCCGAGCTTTTTTATTTGCCACACCTTTCCTGTGGCAACAGCATCACAAATCCACAAAGCACCTCTTTCTTTGCTTATCTGACGCTCTGTCCCTTTGCCACGAAATGTAGCAAAATAAAGACCTATGTCTTTTTTGCCGGTCCAATCTACTAAAAATGTACCTTTGATAAAATTATCCTTTTCTGGGTACTGCTGAAGGTTTTTTAGAAGCTCGAACCAAGGATCAATATTATGTGTTTTTTCACCATCAAGAGCTTCTTGGCTTGGTTTCCATAGGGTGCCAAATTTCAGTAATAGAAGTGATGATATTGCTCTATGAAATTCCTGTGACTGTCTTATTTGTTTATTTAAGTCGTGATATTTTTCAATTCCGAAAAGGTGTTTAATTGATTCCCTTACAAATGTTGAGTCTAGAGGCCATTCATAATTTGTTTGCCCCCTATAAAAAGTAGCAGGATCGTCACTTTCGCATGAATTTACCACATAATCCAACTCAGTTAGCAAGTTTTCAAAAGATGATGGAACCCATTGACGCCCATCAGGACTGCACTCGGTGCTTTTAACCTTTGGTCTAATTTGTTCCATATGGGTTATTATTCATCTGCACAACGGCGCGGGTAACCAGCGGGCCAACAGCCAACCGTGAACTATAAAGTTGAACGTAAACCGCCGAGTTTCTTCCCGTGGTTCACCCGCTTTGTTATATCTTTTTTACTTATAACCGTGTTTCCTATCATATACGTCTACGGCAAATTTGCAAAAATCCCTCCATTCACTAAAGTCATACCACCATATGAAACGCAAATCCTCAATGCCTGATTGTTTCAGTTCTTTGGATAGCCTCGAAAGCATTTTGAACAGAAGGTTCTTTTGAGGTGAATCTCCCCATTCGTCGCTTTCTAACATTTCCCCTGACTCATCAGAAGCACCAAGCCGATAAACAGGATGACCTAAATCTGAATTATGAAATCCAGTTCCATCACCACTCTCAATCAAACTTTTTAGGCCTTGGTAAATATATTGTTTTTCAAAAATGTCAGCAACATTTGTTTTAACTTCTTTTGGAGGTAAGGATGGTTTTTCGCCTATCTTAGGTTTTTCTGTTTTAGTTTTATTTAGCAATCGATAATATAAATCATCGTAACTGTAGATTACCGGAAAAAATACGACCGAGCAGGGTGAATATTTTCAGAATAGGTT
>JACNIG010000238.1 GCA_014383215.1 Candidatus Desulfatibia vada
CATTCAGAACATCCTCAACTCAACACGTAATCTTTGATGGGTCAGGTCAGAGGACTTTGGCTGTGCCATAGGAATAGAGGTTTTAAAACAGCAATGCGGTTGTAAGGATTAGATTAAAAAAGATGGAATAAATAGTCAAAAAGATTTATACATCGCAAAGTATAAATCTTTATGGGTTGGATTTCCGGTTTTGACGAAACCGTGTTTTTTATAGAATGCTTCTGCGCAGGGGAATTTTGTCACCTGAACTTTAATTTCCTGCAAACGGGTCTTTCTGATGCGGTCTTGACAGTGCTGATAGAGAAGATTCCCATAGCCTTTCCTGGAAAAGTTTTTTGAAACTTGTATCGTCTTGAGAAAAGGCTTGCCTCCTATCTTTATGACCAACGCACAACCGATTAAATTCCCTTCATCGGAAAGCAGCAAAACAAGAAATCCCCGGTCGACCTCTTTCTGAATCGTTTCAGGGGTAGCAAAGCCACACAGAGCCTCAAGTTCGGCCGCGCTATATTCCCCTTGGTTCATAGCTTTAGTATTTTCTCTGATGAGGGTTGCAACCCGGTCTGCATCAGAGTAGTTCAGCGGTTCGGCCGTTGAATCTAAGTTGTCTATGATACGCACCTTCATAGCCATAAAATCCAGATAAAAATGTGTTTAATGCGCGTATAAAATCATGATTGCGGAGGGATATGCTCAAATACAAGTCAGATATCGAAATAGATGTGCGTTGTCAACAATCAAATGGCATAGAAAATCATGCAATTTCAAAGGATTTGGGTATTTAACACGTATTCGTCCGAAGGAAGGGTCTTTCCGGCAAACTGTCTTTGCAAAAATTTAAGTTTCAAATATATCGCGTTTATTTTCGCGGTGATCTACGATGTAGAGCATTTTGGAGATTTTAAATACATTTTTCTTGAGTGTTTCGAGTTTGTTTCGATCCAGATCAAAAAAACGGATATAAACATTGCGAAAGCCACCTGGGACCTTCTCGTAGGATGTAAGGACGCTCACCATGCGACCACCGGCGCTTCGAATCGCATCGGTTATCTGTTTCATGGATCCCGGTTGATCCTCCAACTGAACGGCAATCTGAATCCCTCTTTTGCCGATACCGGATAAAGATATCAGGCTTTTGAAAATGTCGCTTTGCGTTATGACTCCCACGCATAAAGTTAGTCCGTTGCATGAAAAGCGTGATTGACAATCTGGCTCGTCTTTGGTAGTTTGTCACCGCAAACTCGATGTTTTTATACGTTACGGTATACCTGAATTCCACATATAATCAGTGATTTTCGAATCGCAAAGAAAATCATACTGATCTACAGGTGCTGCAGTTGGTTTTTTTATTTTATGAGGTGAACAATTGGTGAAGAAACAACGTCAAGTTAAGGTCCGACGCTGGAAACCGGAAGATATTCCCAAAATAGTCGAGATACAAAGAGCGGCGTATCCCAAGTTTGCGGACAGTGACTTGTGCGACGAACGCAACTACCGTTTCCAGATAGAGGCTTTCCCGGACGGACAGATACTGGCCGAGGTTGGCGGCAAAATCGTAGGTTACGCGACTTCCTTAATCGTCCAGCTTTCTGATGAATCGCCCTGGTACTCCTATGAGGAGATTACAGGGGTAGGCACTTTCAGCACCCACAACCCCAGCGGGGACACACTCTATGGAGCTGACATAGCCGTACATCCAGACTATCGCGGACATGGCATCGCGGGCAAGCTCTACCAGGGCCGTAAGCGGATCATGACCCGGTACAACCTAATGCGCATGGTTGCGGGCGGACGTATACCGGGATACAAAAACCATGCGGGCAAGATGTCGCCCGAAGAATATATAGAAAAAGTTAAAGCAGGCGAGCTGAAAGACATGGCGCTGAATGCTCATCTCAAGGCCGGTTACGAGGTTATGGGTGTTCACCTGGATTACCTGATTGACGAAGCCAGCCTAAACTATGCGACCTTAATCGAAATGCCAAATCCCAGCTTCAGGCCCACACGGCGAAAGATCGCGGCTTCCGCCATCAAGCGTCCCGGGCGCAGGGTAAGGGTCTGCGCTGCCCAATACTTGATGCGCAGGATCAGCACCTTGGACGAGTTCGAGAAGCAGGTCGATTTCTTTGTTTCTACGGCGGAGGAGTACCACTGCCATTTCCTGTTGTTTCCGGAACTCTTCACCGCGCAGTTGTTCAGCCTGATGGACCCGGATCTGGAGACCCATGAGGCGGTGATGAAGCTGTCCGGGTATACGGAGCGTTACGTTGAAATGTTCCGAGAGATGGCCCGGAGGAGCGGCATTTTCATCATCGGTGGTTCCCATCCTGTACCCGTCGAGGAAGGACTGGTCAATGCGGCGCACCTGTTCACGCCGGGCGGTGACGTTTACACCCAGGAGAAACTTCACATCACCCCGGGAGAAAAGAAGCACTGGGGCATCAAGCCCGGCAAAGGTTTAAAAATATTTGATACCGGACTTGCACGCATCGCCATTCAGGTATGTTACGACGTAGAGTTTCCCGAGCCTTCAAGGCTGCTCACGCTGGCCGGCATGGAACTCATGTTTGTGCCTTTCAGTACCGACGAGCGCAAATCTTACATGCGCGTGCGTTACAGTGCACAGGCCCGTGCTGTGGAGAACATGATATATGTCGTGCTCGCCGGCAACGTGGGAAATCTGCCCCAAGTGAGGAGTTTTCTTATCAATTATGGCAGGGCCGCGGTACTTACGCCCAGCGATTTCGCTTTTCCGATGAACGCCATACAGGCCGAAGCCGAGTCAGATACAGAGACGGTGGTCATAACGGACCTCAACCTGGATGATTTGGCCATGCAGCGGGGACTCGGTTCGGTTACGCACCTTCGCGATCGCAGGCCGGACCTCTACGAAATCACCCCTAAGCTGCCCATCGAGATCGTTCGCATATCCAGATAAAATTGTCTGTGAAAAATACCTGTACAACATTCCAGGCCGTACATAACCAATTAAGATTTTTTGATATCTTGGCACTGTACGACTTTGATACCTTGACAGAAAACCATTTTTTTATACATACCAAATTGTTGTGATATATTCAATCCCCGGCGCATGATGTGTCAATACTTAAAGAATGCTTGCGCCGGCAATGAAATTTTTTAGCCCGGCGCTACTACAGTGCAACTCTTTTTTTAAATGGAAAAGTATGGCATGGATATTGCTAATAATTTACCGAAGCCAACGCCCATGAGCCGGAATTTACAACTTGAATAGTTTAACGAGTTTGAAGAGGATTAAATGTCAAAGGATATCGAATCCAGAGAAACCCTTAAAAACACTCTGAGCAGTATTCGCCGGCAGCGCAAATTGGCCGACTATGATCGGGCCAAATCGTTGCGGAGGCAATACTCAGCAGAACTCAGCGTGGTGCGCGATGCGTTGAATTCATCCGTAAGCGGTGTGATTATCGCCGATTTGGACGGTAACATCCGTTATGTCAACAACACCTTTTTGAAACTATTTGAATATGGCGGCAAAACCGACGTCTACGGTAAAAATGCCGCCGAGTTATTTGCTTCAAAGAAGGTGAAGATCTTTGCCGATGTTAAGGCCATTATCGACCGTTCAAGCGGGGAGACCGAAGAGTTTGAAGTGCTGCGCCCGGACAAAACTTCGTTTCCCGTAGAGGTGTCGGCCTCATATGTTACCGACAGCGAAGGAAATTTTGTCGGCCGCATGGCTTCGTTTTCCGATATCTCCAGACGCAAGCAGGCCGAGGAAGAAAAAAGAAAGATGGAGGTCTGCCTCAACGAAACTCAGCGTCTGGAGGCCATTGCCACGTTAGCCGGCGGCGTTGCCCATGAATTCAATAACGCGCTGCAAGGGATCATGGGGAACCTTGAACTGCTTCAGTATGACTTCGGCGACACTACCGGCGTCAAAGAATACGCTGAAAACATGCAGGCCTCTGCGAAACGGCTGCTACAGCTGACCAGACAGCTGCTGGCGTTTGCTAAAGGCGGTAAATATCAGATAAAACAAACAGCGACAAACGATCTGGTCGCAGAGACCCTGGAATTGATCCGGCACTCGATTGAGCCCCGTATTCAGATAGAACCGGATCTTCAAATCGATACGTATGATATTGAGGTCGATGCCATCCAGCTGCAAATGGCCATCTCGGCGGTGGTGCTGAACGCCGTGGAAGCCATCGAAGGTTCGGGAAGAATTGCAATTCGAACGCAAAATTTTGAGACTGTCGCAGAGTCCGGTAGTGGGCCCGATGGTCATGCGCTGGAGCGCTATATTTGTGTGACGATTGAGGATACCGGTAAGGGCATGGATGAAATCACCAGGAAAAGAATGTTCGATCCCTTTTTTACTACAAAATTTCAAGGTCGCGGTCTCGGCCTGGCGGCCGCCCACGGTATTGTCGAGAACCACAACGGATGGATTGAAGTCGAATCTCAGCCGGAGAAAGGAACCCTGGTGAAAATCTATCTGCCCGCTGCTGAAAATCGGAGGTAGGGCGGACATTTTCACGTATTCTTAAATACGTCACTGAATTTAAGAGTCAGAGCACTAAACTGCAACACTGTCTTGGGCACAAACCATAGGGCTGGGCGCGCGTAAATAGTCTAATCTCTGCTCAGCCGCCTTAAGGATTGCCTGCAACATTTCCGTATAGGACATACCCCCAAATTTTGCCATTTTGGACAGATGCCCGTCCCAACACCAGCCCGGATTGGGGTTTACTTCCAGAAGTTTGGGGGTTCCCTGGCTGTCGAGCCTCCAGTCAAACCGGCTGTAGTCTCGACACTCCAGGCGTTCGAATAACTTCATGCTGCATTCCACGATAAACTTCTCCGTGGCCTCCGCCAAATTTGCTTCGACGGACTTTATCTTGTAATACGGAGAATCCGGAAGCCATTTGGCTTCATAGCCACAAATGCGCGGAAGCTCTGCAGGAACAGCGGAGTAGTCTTCCTCGGTTATCGGCAGCACCGTATATGATGTCAGGGGGTTCCCGATCACCCCCACGCTCAGGTCTTTGCCCGTTAACAGCTCTTCAACCAGCATCGGCTTGTCGTATCCCAGTTTTTCCCGGATCATGGAAATGGCATTGATCAATTGTTCATGACTGTTGGCAACGCTTTGTTGGGTGATGCCGAAACTGGAGTCCCCGAAATTGGGCTTGACGAGCACGGGAAAACTGAACGGCAGGCTGAACGAGGTGTCATCGGGTTCAACAAAAAACGCTTCGGGAACCGGAATATCCATCTCCTTGGCAACGCCGCGCACCAGGGATTTGTCATAACAGAATGCCAGGCACTGGGAAGACGATCCCGTATAAGGCATATCGAGTATTTCCAGCAGTGCCGGAATATGCAACTCCTTGCGGGGATCGTTGTTGTACCCTTCATCGCACAGGTTGAAGACCATGTCGATTTTTCCGGAGAGTTTATTTAAGTCCGGGATGATCGTGTTGTGATTCGACAAGTATGTAAAATCATACTCGGAAAGAGTGTGCAGCGCCGACTTCAACTGATCGATGGTGTAAAGATCGTCGTCGTCAAAAACCGCACACGGCTTTAACGGATCCGGTTTATTGGGATCACCGAATAGCACAACGATTTTTTTCTTCGCCGCTTTTCGAATTCTTCTTTTGACGGGTGTCCATTGCTTTTTTACTTTTCCGGCCACGACGATTCGTTTTTCCATCATTCCCAGATCCTGATTTCTCTGCGAATCCGTGGCAATTTCACCGTGAATGACCGCATCGGAAAAGCCGGCTTCTTCCAAAAGTGATAAAAGACTATCCCTGGTGTAAAGTCTTTCGGCGTAAAACTGGTCGGCGATCACCCCCTTGGTGACATCGGTTATCACTTCTCTGGAGATAAGACGCTGCCGGTCTGCGGAAAGAGAACGCTCCCGGCAGACAAACAGCTTTTTGTTGATCCACTCCCAGGAGCGGGCCTGAAACTTCTCTTTCAGATATTCACCGTCGGCTACGTCGAGCAGCAATCGTCCCCAGGGTTTCAAAACTTTGAATATTTCTTCGAGTATCCTGCGGTCGTCCTGGACGGTTTCAAAATACCCGAAACTGTTGCCAAGCATCATGACAACCTCAAAACTATCCGGAGAAAAAGGGAGTTTTCTGGCATCCCCCTCTTTGAACCTGACGTTAAGGTTCTCTTTTTTGGCCGAGGATTTGGCCTTTTGAATCAAATAGCGCGAGCGATCCAACCCTTCGACTTTGAATCCTCGTCGGGTGAGTTCCAAGACATGCCGGCCCTGACCGCAGCATAAATCCAGAATCGTATCATCGGCAGTTAAATTTAGAATTTTTGAAAATAAATCCAATTCCTTACGCGTCATGTCCAGATCATCAACAACATCGGCGTCGGTTTTAAGATAAAGCGAGTTAAAGATATTGCGCCACCAATCCGGTTGAACATGATCTTCCAGAGAAACTACCGGCCCGGTGACTACTGGCAGTCCATTGGATTTATTTTGCTGCACGGGAGTTTTTTCATGAATTACTTTCATCTAAGAAGAGCCTCCTTTTTTCTTCGGCTTTTCAGTAATCATGGCCTCGGTCGTCAGCATCAGCCCGGCCACGGAAGCTGCATTTTTGCAGCCATTTTTTGCATCTCCATGATTCTATACTCTCACGTCTATGTTTTTTGGAAGTTTGGTTTTCTTCAATGAAGTGATTAGTTTTTCGGTTCATTTTCTGTTCCATAACGAATGCTTACCTTTAATTAGATTAGGTGCCAAGAGATCGGGAGCAAAAAACCGGCATCAACAGCATCAAGGTTCTCCATTTCGTTTCCAATAGACGTAACACCCGGCGTCTAAAATAACAGCAATAAACATGCCACATGTTAACAGGCTGACATTGCTGTTTTGTTTTGGAGGATGAAAAAGCGGATCAGTATTATTAGTTCTTGAATTTCAGCCTTTTTATGCTTTTATTGTTCCGGCAAAAGATAGATGTTTAGGAATGAATGAAATTTTATGACCGACAATAAATAAGAACTTTTAATTCTTATTTTATTAATTTAGGAACAGTCAGTTCTTAATGAATATCCCTGCATGGATGAGATCGTTATGGAAGCAGCAAGTATGTTGCGCGGGATACGAGCGGATAAACTTTTACTTTTTGGTTTTTCAGGCGGTGGTCAATAGAATACTTGTCAGCAAGTCGCCCGTTTTGATTTTGCCGGTCTGATCGAACCTATCGTCTTGAGCTTAAGAGGATACTCTCAATAGCAGGTTTACTCGATATAATGCATGGTCATCATTGCGGTATTGTGGGCATACCCGATATGGCCTTCTTTGTCGATGCAGATAATACCACCAGGGGCCTGTAAAGAATTCAATTCTTCAACGCCGTATTTGGTGGCATCCATCGCGTTTCCCGCCCCTTTATGTTTCAGGTAATTCAAGACTTTCTTTGCCAAACATAGAATGAGGATTTTTTCACCATGTCCTGTGCATGACGCACCTCCGAATTTTGAACAGTAGGTTCCGGCACCGATGATGCCCGAATCCCCAACCCTGCCGGGGACGTTCATTTTAAGACCTCCCGTGGATGTACCGGCAGCGATATTGCCGTTGGCATCCATAGCAACGCAGCCGACCGTTCCAAGGTTGAGGCTACCTTCTTTGAGATATTTGTCTACGTGAAATATTTGTTCATACGTCGTTTTTTGGCGAAATTCTTCCATGATTTCCATCCACAGGTTTATCTTAGGTTTGGTTCTCGGATCATACCTGGGAAAACCTTCGGAATGTGCAAATTCGGTGGCAAGCGGTCCCGACAATATCACATGCTGGGTAGTCTCCATAACTCTTCTGGCAACGGATATGGGATGCTCCACATCTTCAATGCCGATGACAGCACCGGCAGAAAGATCATCCTTCATAATGGATGCATCCATCCTGACCCTTCCATCTAATTGAAGATAACTGCCGACTCCGGCGTTCAGATACTCTGAAGCCTCTAAGTTGCGTATGGCAATCTCCACGGCTTCAACCGCATCTTTTTCCAACAATGCTTCATAGCCTGTTTTACAGGCGTTGATGACATCTGTTTTGCGTTCGGATTCGTTGTTGCCGGACCTCCTTGCGCCCCCATGAACAATTATTTTGGGTTTCATAAATTCCTCTTGACCGAATAAGTCATTGTCTGAATAAAATTGTCTCTCTTTGTTTACTGAATGTTAGCATATTAATCTTTTGTGTTATAGTACAATGGTTCATAAAATATGGACTTGGGTTATGTTGATGACATACGCTTTAGTTCATCGGCAAGCAGGATCCGGCAATACCGGCAAAACTGATCAGACTTGCGATCCACATCTTTGATGCTGCGGCAGTAATGCATAATGCAGGCGTGATCCTGACAATGGCGCAGATCAAATGTATGGCCCAGTTCATGTATGGCTTCCTTGACAACACGCCGGCTAAAGCTTTCAACGGCGCTCATGGCCAGGCCTTCATTGAGCCGGTGTGTTGATATGATGCAGGTTTTCCCCCCTAATTGTGCCTCTCCATAAACGTGGGTCAAGATAGGAATAAACAGGTCTACACGGGTGATGGCAAGGATTTTGACAACCCCGGCCGGCGCCAGGCCGGCCAGTTTTTCAAGAATTAAAGTCGAATGGTACTGGCTGCGGCTTGTATCCAGAGCAAACTCCACATCCTGCAAAAGAGATTTTATTACGGTTCGATAGCCGAATATTTTCTGGATATCCCTGACAGCCGGGTTCAAAAGCTCGGGAGCCAGCTCTTCGACCGGAGAAATCAAAATGCTATGTTCGGATAGGGTATTCAAGCCGGTTTGCTTATTTGGTAGCGTTTGATTTTGCCATACAGGGTGGAACGATCAATACCAAGGATTTTTGCACTCTGGGCAATATTCCATTGGTTCTCATTGAGCGTGTGAATAATATGGGTCTTTTCAATTGCTTTCAGGGTGTTGCCCTGGGGGGCGGCTAGATGTTCAGGACGGAAAATAGGCAAATCTTCCGGTTTAATTTCGCGGCTTTTGCTCATAACCACGGCCCGTTCAATAGCGTTTTCCAATTCTCTGACATTGCCCGGCCATTCATAAAGCATCATCTCATCCATGGCTTCCCTGCTGATCCGGTCTATGTTCTTGTTGGTTTCTTGTGCATAACGGCGGAGGAAGTGTTCGGTCAGCAGCGGAAGATCTTCTTTGCGTTCGCGCAGCGTGGGCATGCTAAAGGAAATCACATTCAGCCGGTAGTATAAATCTTCCCTGAATATTCCAGCCTTGACGGCTTCTTCAAGGTTTCTGTTAGTGGCGGCAATGACACGGAAATAGGCTTCAATGGGCTGGGTGCCGCCGACCCGATAAAAGATGCGGTCTTCCAGCACCTGCAAAAGATCAATTTGCATTCGCATGCTGATTTCACCGATTTCATCCAAAAAGAGCGTGCCGCCGTGGGCCAATTCCAGACGGCCCTTTTTAGTCTCTATGGCGTCTGTGAAAGCCCCTTTCTGGTGGCCGAACAGCTCACTCTCCATGAGGTGCTTGGGGATGGCGCCGCAATTGACAACCACAAACGGTCCGTCACAGCGCGGGCTGTTGGTATGGATGGCCTTGGCCGCCAATCCTTTGCCGGTACCGGTTTCACCTGTAATCATAGCCGTGGAGTTCGTGGGAGCAATATCCTGTATCAGGTCGAAGATTTCCTGCATGGGTTTGGACTGGCCCACCATGCTCTCGAAGCGGGTTCTGTCCTTATATTGCGCTCTGTGATAGAGGATTTCACGTGCCTGGGCCTGGTGTTCGGTGATCTTGTCAATGAGCACCCCCAAAGCATTGGGATCAAAAGGCTTGAGGAGATAATCAACGGCTCCGTTCTTCATGGCCTCAATGGCTGTGGAAATGGATCCGTAGGCGGTAATCATAACTACGGCGACATCAGGATCACTCTCTTTTACCTTTGTTAAAACATCCAGCCCGCTCATGCCTTCCATCTTGATATCAACCAGCAGGATATCAAAGTGGCATTCTTTTAATTTTTCCAGCGCTTCTTCACCGCTGGCTGCCGTTTCGACAACGTGGCCGTCGCGTTCAAGCCATCCGGCCAGAGACTCTCGCATGATCAGTTCGTCATCGACGATAAGGATTTTAGTGCTGTGCATGTGTACCTCCATCTTGTGATAGCCCAACCGACGACTGTTGTATGGGAAATCTAACGGTAAAGGTCGTACCTTTTTTTTGGTCTGATTCCACAAAAATGGTACCGTCGTGCTCCTCAATAATGCCGAAAGCAACGGAAAGCCCGAGTCCGGCCCCTTTACCCTTTTTTTTGGTGGTGAAAAAAGGTTCGAAAATTTTAGAAAAATTTTCCTGTGGTATGAAAGAATTGGTGTTGTGTAAATCGACAGCAATCTTATCGGTTTTCGGCAGATGCCGGGTTGTAATGCTCAAAAGCCCTTCGCCGGCGGGTTCAACAGCTTCAGCGGCATTGGAGATGATATTCATAAAAACCTGTTGAAGCTGATCTTCTGAGCCGACAATATCCGGCATCTGCTGGTCAAGATCCAATTCAACCTTGACGCCGCTGATTTTAAGAAGATTCGAATTCAAGAAAAGCGTTTTTTCGATCAACCGGTTAAGGTTCAGCTTTTTAAATTCCATCTTGGATTCTCGAGCGAAAGAGAGCAGATTAGAGACAATGCGGCTGATTCTATTGGTTTCGGTTTCCATCAGGTTCAGATAGCGGTTGAATGAATCAAGCTCTTTCAAGTTAAGGGCTTCTTCTGTAATAATCCGCTGCATCAGCTTGGTCAGGTTTAAGATTCCGGCAATGGGGTTGTTGATTTCATGGACCACGGAAGCAGACAGCTTGCCCAGAGAGGCCATCTTGTCTTGATGCAACAGTTTGTCATGGGTTTCTTTCAACTGCCGGGTTCTTTCTTCAACCATCTGCTCCAATTGCCGGGTGATTTCTTCCTCTTTTCTTTTGTGCTGGGTAATATCACGGCTGATATGGATAAACTTGGAGATTTTGCCGTCCTTTTCCCAGATGGGGTAAACGTTGACTTCTATATGACGCTGCTCTTTGTCTGCTCCAAGCCGGGTGCGGACCTGGCGGCAATGATGTTTGTTGCGGATGACTTCGTTTAAGGGGCAGGGGAGCTCTTTGCTGCTGCAGGGCTGGGCAATTTGCTGAAAAACCTCATAGCATTTAAGGCCGATAGCCTCTTCGCGGGCAAAACCCATTTTTTCCAAAAAGGCCTGATTGGCTTCGGCGATCTCCAATTCCGGCGTAATCACGGTGATAAAGTCCTCAATGCCGTTGAAGATGGTCTCAACTTCCTCATTTCTGATTTTTAACTTGCGGGCTTTTGACTCAATGGCTTCCCAGAAGATTTTAAAAACGTAGTATCCCATAACACGGATATTCAGAGGCCGGGTTTTTAAGATATCTTCGAGCACATCCTGTTCAGGCGTCAAAGTGATAATGAGGTGGATATTGTAGCGCGGGTCATACAGTTGGTGATAGTCGGTAAAGGTCAGCAGGCCACGCTCCCTGGCGAACACCATGCCCGGAGCCTCGGGATCAGGGTCTGCCACGGCCATAATAAAGGCAAAAGCTTCTTCATGCATAAAATCGAAGGAGGGTTTTTCAAGCATTTCCTTGCATAGTTCTCCCCCGCCGACAAGACCGATGTAGATTACCGCAGGCTCTTGATTCTGTAACAGCAACGTTTCTTTTTCCATTTTTGATCCGGTGTCTAAGTTTCTCGGTTTTTTATGCTCATTTAGGATGTTATCATGAGGGGGGATCGGTTGCAAGCAGGAGAAATCCAGGGCACCCCGGATTTAACAGGCCAAACAAAAGGGCACCCCTTCTTTAGCGACGAGATGCCCTTTTAAAACCATGTACTTCAGTTGTTTAAACGATTTACGCTTTTTCGACGTTCTTTGCTGCCGGTCCCCGGTCCGTCTCTTCCACCTCAAAGGTTACCTTTTCACCTTCTTCGAGGGTCTTGAAACCAGGCATAGTAATGGCGGAGTAATGAACGAAGATGTCTCCTCCTTCTTCTTGTTCGATAAAGCCAAAGCCTTTTTTGTTATTAAACCATTTTACGGTCCCATTTGCCATAATTCTACTCTCCTTTGTAATACATTACCATAATGGTTTCAAACTTCAGATCATCACTTTGAGAATACAGCGCTCCACAGCATGAAACCGGGCTTGCGCAAATAGATGCATATTTTAA
>JACNIG010000403.1 GCA_014383215.1 Candidatus Desulfatibia vada
CTTTGCGTTTTGCGCCATGCCCCGCGTTAGTCCCCTTTCGGCTTCATGTGCGGAAAAAGAATAACCTCCCGGATAGAATCAGAATCGGTAAGCAGCATGGTAAGCCTGTCTATCCCTATCCCCTGGCCGGCAGCAGGAGGCATTCCGTATTCCAGCGCTTCAATGTAGTCTTTGTCCATTAAGTGGGCCTCATGATCACCGGCTTCCCGGTCAGCCATTTGCTGCAAAAAACGGTCTTCTTGATCAGCGGGGTCATTCAGCTCTGAAAATCCGTTTGCAATCTCATGCCCTGCGATAAAAAGCTCAAAGCGATCCGTAAGGTCGGGATCTTGATCACTTCTTCTGGCAAGCGGAGAAACCTCCACCGGATATCCGGTAATAAATGTGGGCTGGATAAGTTGCGGCTCTACTAAAACATCAAATAGCTTGGTAATGATTTTTCCAAGACGGCCGGTTTTGGTTACTTTAATCCCCTTGGAAGCAGCAATTTCAAGCAATTTCTCTTTGTCTTTGAGTAAATTTGCATCCACGCCGCCGTACTCCTCCAGGGCCGCAGGAAGGGATACGCGGCGCCACTTGGCGCCCATATCGATAGTGGCCCCCTGATAGGTAATCGTGGTTGACCCGGTCGCCGCCTCGGTCACATATGCAAACATCTCTTCGGTCAGGTCCATCAGGTCTTCATAGGTAGCATAGGCCTGATAAAACTCCAGCATGGTAAATTCCGGATTGTGGCGGGATGAAACGCCCTCATTCCTGAAATTTCTGTTGATTTCAAAAACCCTTTCAAAGCCGCCGACAAGCAGACGTTTTAAATAGAGCTCAGGAGCGATGCGCAGAAACAGGTCTATCCCTAAGGCATTATGATGAGTGACAAACGGTGTGGCTTCGGCCCCGCCCGGAACGGGCTGCATCATGGGTGTTTCCACTTCAAGAAAATCCCGCTCAAGTAGAAATGTACGTATCGCCTGAATGATTTTGCTCCTTTTAATAAATATCTCACGCACATCTGAATTCACGATTAAATCGATGTAGCGCCGACGATAACGTTTTTCAGGATCTTTGAGCCCATGGAACTTTTCCGGAAGCGGCCGCGTCGACTTGCAGACAAGCTTTAATTCATGTGCCAACAGCGTCCATTCACCGGTTTTGGTTTTGAACATGGTGCCCTTTATGCCGATAATATCTCCGATATCAAGCTGTTTAAAAAGACCGTAGGCCTTATCTCCAATTTTGTCTTTCCGAATATATGCCTGAAGCTGGCCGGTGCGATCCCTGAATCTGATAAAGGATGCTTTCCCGAATCGGTTGATCGCCAACATACGCCCCGCGACTACATATACGAAATCTTCATCTGCCCCAGATCCTGGAACCCCTTCAAGCGCGTTGGTAATATCCCTAACTGTGTGGACAACATTAAAATCGTTGGGAAAAAGATCTATTTTTTTATTTTTTAAATCTTCTATTTTTTTTCTGCGCTTCCCGATGATATCGTTTGTTTTTTCCATCTAACAATTCACCTATCCATGGTATTTTATTTTATTAACATTTCGCACGGTAAACCCTTTCTGCTAACCTATTTACCAAAAGGTGTCAAGCCGAAGTTGGGGGATCAGTACGCTTTAACTGCAGCCTAATGGCTGTCCCCTCATCGACCCTGCTCTCAATTTCCAGCCAAGTATTGTAGGATTCGAGTATGCTGTGAGCTATGGAAAGACCCAAACCGGTCCCATTTGTTTTGGTAGTAAAAAAAGGGTCAAAAATAGACTTGATCAATTCCCGCGACATTCCACAGCCATTATCAGCAATCATGATTTCAGCATAGTTGTTTTTTAAAGGATAAATTTTCAACTCAATACGCCCTTTTCCAGCAATCGACTCGGCTGCATTTAACAAAAGATTCCAGAGAACCTGGCGTAGATGTATCGGATCCATTGCGACCCAGATATCAGGAGCAAAATCTTCTTTAATCGAAATCCTTCCAAAACAACTGCCGTCTTTTTCAAAAAGCTTGACCGTTTCTGCCACGGCGTTGTTGAGCTTTACTTTTTCGACTTTGGCGGCCGGAGGTTTGGCAAACAAAAGAAAATTATTAACCAGGGTACTTAACCGGTCCGTCTCACGCAGAACAATCTGCATCAATTTATCATGCTCAGGCTGATAGCGAATCCCTTGCTTTAAAATCTGGATTGAGCCCGCCAGTGCAGCCAGCGGATTCTTGATTTCATGGGCCATACCCGCTGCCATTTCACCCATGTAAGCCAACTTCTCAACTCGTTTGACACGTTCTTCCAAGGCCAGCAACTCATCTTTTGTCTTTCTGATCTGCTCAGACAAAAGGCTGCTTAAAAGCGCCACGGCAAAGCAAGCCACCATAATTACCAAAATTTTAAAAACAACATGCCCTCCGGGATAGTTAACGGCTGTAAAGTTCCCCTCCATAACAAACGGATTAATAAAACCATAGTATTCAAGGTCAACCATGATCCCATACTGGATACTGCACAGCGCAGCCATTATTATGATGCCTTTTCTGAAAAGGAGCATGCTCGAATAGATAATCACGACAAGGTAAAGAAATGAAAAAATACTTGAAAAACTGCCGGTTACGAAAATAATCAACGTTACTATAAATGTGTCAGCGGCGATTTGAATGTATATAAAGATAAGTGCGCGTTTTAATCGGGGCAGAATGACGGCATAAATAAATGAAAGCAGAAATATAGCGGCGATAAGGCCGTATAAGACCAAAAGCGGCTTGGCCAGCGGCGAAGGACTCTCTGAAAGCTGCAGTATAATCGTTGAGCCAAGCAGCAGGGAAGTAAAAAGGAGCCGAAAGAACATAAGCCATTTTAGCCTATGATAATGTTCACTTTCGGGCGTCAATAAGGAGTTGGGCATAGATAACAAATGAGCCACGCCCAGAGGGCATGGCTTTAAAGGGTTGATTATAAAAACTTAAGATCCGAAGTTCGCGTCTCGGGTTTAGATGAATCGATTAACCCATCGCAGCTGCCATTTTGAATATGGGCAGATACATTGAAACGACCAGTCCGCCGATGACCACACCCAGAAACACCAGCATAAACGGTTCTATTAATGCGGTCATGTTTTCCACAGCCTGGTCGACTTCTTCATCATAAAAGTCGGCGATTTTTCCCAACATTGCATCGAGAGCACCGGTGGATTCACCGACCGCAATCATCTGGCAAACCATTGACGGAAAAACCCCGCTTTCAGCAAGAGGGTCGGACATTGTACGACCTTCGGCAATGGCAGCACGGGTCTCGTATACAGCCTTTTCAATGGTTTTGTTACCGGCTGTTTTAGCAACAATTTCCAGCGAATCTAATATCGAAACTCCGCTGGAAAGCATTGTTCCCGTGGTGCGTGTAAACTTGGAAACAGCAGCTTTGCGGATTAAAGACCCGAATACCGGCAGCTTCAGAGCAACGTCATCACAAATCGTGCGACCCTTTTCGGTAGCATAAAACTTCTTGAGAATAAATCCAAACGCAACGATACCACCGATAATAAAGTGTATATTACCTTTAGTAAAGCGGCTCATATTGACGACGATCTGGGTGGGCGCCGGTAGTGCCGACCCCATACCTGCAAACATCTCTTCAAAGACAGGAATAACGAAAACCATGATGACGGCAACCACAACAAAGGCAATAACCAAGGTTACAATGGGATATGTCAAGGCACCTTTAATCTGGCCTTTTAGTTTGGCCGCTTTTTCCATATATGCGGAAAGTCGTCGCAGAATCGTGTCAAGAATACCGCCGGCTTCACCGGCTGCAATCATATTGACGAAAAGATCATCAAACTGCTTGGGATATTTGCCCAGTGCTTCTGCAAAGGTTTGGCCGCCCTCAACATCCGCTTTTATCGTTTTCAACGTCTTTTTAAAAGTGGCGTTCTCCTGCTGAGAATGAAGAATTTCGAGACATTGAATAATAGGTAGTCCCGCGTCGATCATAGTGGAAAATTGTCTGCAAAAAAGAATTATATCAGCCTGTCCCACTTTGGGCTGCATAAATGCGACATTTGCAAAAAGATCTTTCGGTTTTGGCTTGATTTTAAAATTGGCAATCTTAATTCTTATCAATTCGGCGCGTACGGCATTTTCGGTCGGAGCCTCAATTTCTCCCTTTCTGGTTTTATTGTTTCTGTCTTTTCCCTTCCACACAAAAACTGGCATGATCAATCCTCCCTCTCAAATGGAGACCTGATGGAACTCATATGAAACCGGTATTCATAAGGCTAACCGTAATCCTGAAAAGCATTACTCATGGAACATATATAAGTCAATTTCGTTTCATATAATCATATAAAAGGTTCCCCTGGGCATCTTCTTTTTGGTAATCGCCCCTTTCTCTATCAAGGCGTAAAGGTACCTGCGAACCTCTTTAACATCGGCACCCAAAAGCCGTGAAGCATCAGTGGCTGTACATGGCCGCCGTTTTATGGTTGACAAAAGGCGCTGGTAAAAATCGTCGCCAAAATCGCAATTGTTTTGGTCTGATTTTAAATGCTTAACAATCTCGGCATTATATAAATAAGCGGCTATGTCCGTCAATGTCTTTTTGCCGGCAGGCTTTACCCAGGGTTCGGTACCGGGCCTATCAAGAGTGTTTAGTTGAACTCTGTCCGGCGCCAGGATATTTAAGACTTTTTTTATTTCCTTTAGCTCGCTTGCGCCGTCATTATAACCGGGGACCAAAAAAACTTCAATCCAGAACTGTTTTGTGAATTTATTTCTAAAAGCGATCAAGCCTTCAATAATATGAGAAAGTCCCAATTCCCGATGCGGCCTGTTTACCCGTCTGAAATTATTTTCACATGCAGCATCCAGTGATACTTTTACAAGATCCAAATCAAGAGTTTCATCTCTGACATCGGATCTATAAAAAAGAGAGCCATTGGTCAGCAAGGCTAACTTATACTGCGGGAAAGCAGTTTTTATAAAACCAACAAGCTCTCCAAAGCCGCTGTGGAGTGTCGGCTCACCCGCACCTGAAAATGTTACAAAATCAAGTTGCGGCCCACTCGCTAAAAAGGCTGTAAGTTCTGCTTTGACCCTTTTCAGCGGTACATATGCTTTGCGCTTCACTGTTAGGCGGGTGGTTTGGCCACTTTCGCAGTAGACACAATCGAGAGTGCATGTTTTGTGAGGCACAATATCAACACCCAGGGACATACCCAACCGCCTGGATGGAACAGGACCGAAAATGTATCTGTAACTTGAATCTTGTTTTTTTGTCATTTACCGTGTGATGTCAAAATATTATTATAATTCAGTATCATATTCTTACCAAAACAACAACGGCTTTACAAATAAAATCGATGCGCGGTTTTATATAACGCGGCTTCGCCGCTCTTTAATTCAGTGGGCGAGTAGATCTTGGCTCTTCATTAAGGGGTTAAGTTTGCTTGAACTTGCGCTTGATTAACCGTATCATATATGATTAAAAAGACATAACTTTTCTTATAGGACCGGGCTGTGGCAAAAAAAAACGTGCTAACCAAAAAAGATCTTACCGTCATTACCACCCATATAAACGCCGACTTTGATGCACTGGCCTCCATGCTTGCGGCCCAAAAACTGTATCCTGACGCCCTCGTGGTTTTTCCCGGTTCCCAGGAAAAAAATTTAAGGAATTTCTTTATAAAGTCCATGGTATATCTCTTCAATATGGCAGAGATCAAAGATATCGATTTTGCGGACTTGAAAAGACTGGTTCTGGTTGACACCAGGCAGGCCGGTCGTATCGGAAAGCTGGCCTCGGTGCTGGAAAGGCCTGATTTGGAAATTCACATCTATGACCATCATCCGCCGGCTGCTAATGATATCAGCGGGCATCTTGAAGTTCACCAGCTAACAGGAGCAACCGTTACCATTTTGGCTGAAATTATAATGGAAAAAGGGATTGAGATCTCTCCAGATGAAGCCACGATCATGTGTCTGGGTATCTATGAAGATACGGGCTCTTTTACGTTTCCCTCAACCACCGAAAAAGATTTCAGTGCCGCCGCCTTTCTGCTTTCAAGGGGAGCAAATTTAAACGTTATCTCGAACCTGATCTCCAGAGAAATCAGCCCGGAACAAATCGGACTTTTAAACGATATGATTCAGGCCGCAATCCGGTACAATATCAACGGTGTTGAAGTTGTGATTACAACCGTAACCACCGACAATTACGTCTCGGATTTTGCCTTTCTGGTTCACAAAATGGTCAAGATGGAAAATCTTGACGCTATTTTTACCATCGCACGTATGGGAGATAAAATGTACATTGTGGCCCGCAGCAGAATACCTGAAGTCGATGTGGGAGCAATCGTCACTCCTCTGGGCGGAGGCGGACATACATTTGCGGCGGCTGCAACCATTAAGGGCAAAACCTTGGTACAGATTGAACACGAACTGATCGAAATCCTCTATAAAAAAATCCGATCGAGAAGCCGGGCCAAGGATTTGATGTCGTCCCCCGCCATTACGGTCGACGCCGATGTGCCCTGCAAAGAAGCGGCTGAACTCCTGACTCGATATAATGTCAATGCACTTCTGGTTACCGAAGGGCAAAACAAAGACAAAAAAATGATCGGGTATATCACCCGCCAGATCATAGGAAAAGCTCTTTACCATCTATTGGGCCACCTTCCGGTTAGAGAATACATGAACTCAGAGCTTGCTTTTGTCAAACCTGCTGCCGAGCTTCACGAAATTCAGGAAAAAATTATCGAAAACAAACAACGCGTGCTCCCTGTCATCGACAACAATGTTATCAAAGGCGTTATTACACGCACTGATCTGCTGAACATCCTGGTTCGACAAAAGCAACACAAGAATCAAGAGTACCCGGATCTGTTGAAGGAACCCAGCCATGCCAGAACCAGAGATATTGCAAGATTTATGAAAGAACGCCTTTCGCGCCGGATCATTGATATTTTGAAATCCATTGGCACAAAGGCTAAAGAAAATGGTTTTGACGCCTATATTGTCGGCGGATTTGTCCGCGACTTGTTCCTGTACAGGACCAATGAAGATTTAGACATTGTTATCGAAGGCGATGGTATCGCTTTTGCGCATGAGTACGCAAAAACGGTAAAGGCACGTATTCACGCTTATGAAAAATTCGGTACAGCGGTAATCATATTCCCTGATGGCTTTAAAATCGATGTAGCATCCGCCAGAATTGAATACTACAAGTTCCCTGCCGCCCTGCCCACGGTAGAAATGAGTTCGATTAAACTCGACCTTTTTCGCAGGGATTTTACCGTTAATACCTTGGCAATTCAGTTAGACCCCGACAAATTCGGCACCTTAATCGATTTTTTTCAAGCTCAAAAGGACCTTAAGGAAAAAACCATAAGAGTTCTGCACAACTTAAGTTTTGTCGAGGATCCAACCCGTGTTTTCAGGGCTATAAGGTTCGAGCAGCGTTTTGGTTTTACGATAGGAAAGCTGACTTCAGGTCTGATCGCCAATGCCGTCAAAATGGATTTTTTCAGACGGCTCAGCGGCCGTAGAGTATTTTCTGAACTGCGCCAAATTCTCGGAGAAGAAAACCCCACCTCCGCGATCATCAGGCTACACGAATATGATCTTTTACATGTTATTCATCCTTCAATAACCCTTACAAAAGAACTTGTAGCTTTGTTTAATTCCGTTAAAAAAGTCTTGTCGTGGCATGATTTGCTCTTTTTGGAAGAATCCTATATGAAATGGACCGTTTATTTCCTGGCGCTAATTCGTCATTGCGACCAGGAAACAACCCATGGAATCTGCAGGCGGATTGAGCTGGCACCACGCTACATAGATATTTTCATCAAAGAACGATTTGAGGCCGACCGGTGTCTGTATTGGATGGAACGCCATCTTCCGCTTTCAAACAGTACGCTTTACCACCAACTTAAGGGTTTTAGGATCGAACTGGCTCTGTATATGATGGCGGAAACCAAAAGCGAAAATGTTAAAAAATCGATCTCCTACTATTTTACGCGCTTGCGGCACATCCAGTCTTCGGTAACCGGCAAAGATCTTATAAAAATGGGACTTGACCCCGGACCGATCTTTAAGGAAATCCTGCAGGCTGTCCTGGATGCAAAATTAAACGGCCGTCTTAAAACGCGCAACGATGAACTTGGATTTGTAAAAGATTATGTTCAATAACTTCGACCTGAACCAGCTGGTGGTAATGATTGTCCCCTTGCTTTTGGCCGTCACCATCCACGAGGTGGCTCACGGCTATGTTGCTTACAGACTGGGAGACCCCACCGCTAAGCTGGCAGGAAGATTGACCCTGAATCCCGTCAAGCATCTTGATTTTATCGGTTCATTTCTGCTGCCCCTGGTGTTAAAATTCTCAGGTTCTCCCATTATTTTTGGATATGCCAAGCCGGTTCCGGTTAATTTCGCCAATTTTCGCAACCTTCGCAAAAGTACGATTTATGTTGCATCCGCAGGTGTTATTGCCAATCTGGCCCTGGCAATAGTCACGGGGGTAAGCTTCCAGCTTCTGCTTCATTTTAAATCTATATGGTATCCTTCCATTTTCAGACCCATTATTATGGACCTCTTTCATATGCTGGGCTATAGTGTGGTCATCAATTTGGTACTGGCTCTTTTCAACCTGATTCCGGTTCCCCCCCTGGATGGGGGCCGACTATTTGCCATGCTTCTGCCGGCGCGTTTGAGGGTGCATTTTGCGCGCATTGAGCCCTTCGGCATGGTCATAATTATTTTCTTGCTAATTACAAATTCACTGGGTAAACTTATTCCTTTTTTTCTAAACCCTTTGATCAATATACTGCTGGGCAGATAGGTTGAATTCTGGATACTGGATGCTCGTTGCGGATTGCCAGTTACTTGTTTATAAGCTACTATCAATGGTTTCGTAAAAAGAAAAAATTTCCTTTTTACAAACGTTTTAAGTTTTAGGTTTTAATATCTTCTCAATAAATGGAGGCTACCGGTAATGAAATTTGAAAATGGCTGACTGTTTGAACGCATTAGTGAGTGTTAAGAAAAAACAGCAACTATCTGATATCTTCATAAACAATAGAGACGTAATAACCATAGATCATTCTTATTTCAATGTTATGGCCCTGTTTTTTCTTTAGACTCACTTTTGCGTGAGTTTCAGACGTTTTCAAATTTTATTACCGGTTGCCGGGCCACTGATCACTGATTAGGAGATGTGTATGACTGGGAAAAAACGGATTTTGAGCGGGATGCGCCCCACCGGGCCGCTTCATATAGGTAACCTGCACGGCGCCCTTGCAAACTGGGTGGAGATGCAGCAAGAATATGACTGTTTTTATTTTATTGCCGACTGGCATGCCTTGACCAGTGACTATGAAGATCCTAGCTCTATTTCAGAATATATCCGAGAGATGATCATCGACTGGTTGAGCACAGGGTTATCTCCGGATAAAAGCACCCTGTTCGTCCAGTCACATGTTAAGGAGCATGCGGAACTGTTTCTTATCCTATCGATGATAACTCCGGTACCGTGGCTGGAGCGCAACCCGACTTACAAGGACCAGATTGTACAGCTCAGCAACCGGGACCTTTCAACATTTGGTTTTCTCGGCTATCCGGTTCTCCAGGCGGCAGATATCATTATGTACAAGGCGTACGGAGTTCCGGTAGGTGTCGATCAAGTTCCCCATGTCGAAATCACACGGGAAATAGCCCGAAGATTTAATTACTTTTACGGAGAAGTTTTCCCGGAACCGGAAGCAATTTTAACCGAAACTCCCAAAATATTAGGCATTGACGGGCGTAAAATGAGTAAAAGCTACGATAATGCCATCTACCTTTCAGAAAGTTCCGATGAAATTGCCGCCAAGGCTGCTCAAATGTTCACCGACCCTCAGCGGGCAAGACTCAGCGACCCCGGTAATCCTGAAGTATGTAATGTTTTTGAATTCCATAAGATGTACAGTAACAAGGAAACCGTGGATAAAATCGACCATGAATGCCGCCGTGCTCAAATCGGATGCGTCGAATGCAAGCAGATAATGGCCAACAGTCTCATCAAAGCACTGGAACCAATACGTGAAAAAAGAGAATATTACCTAGCCCGGCCGCAGCTTGTTGAAGACATTATCATCGAAGGCGGCAACAAAGCCCGCAATGTGGCCCGGCAAACCATGACGGAAGTCAGAGCAGCCCTAAAATTATAGCGAAGCTTCACTTCAAACCGACAAGTTGACGAGATTCCAATTACATGAATTGAGACGAACCGATGCTGGATACCTGATACTGGATGCTGGAGTGCTAAAATAACCATTCTTTTGTTGACCAGTATCCAGTATCAAGTATCCAGTATCCGTATCAACTTAGCGTAGAAGGGCCATAGGAAAACTTGACACAAATTTTAAGATCTTGTTCTATATAGACGTATAGCTATGCAAGAAGAAGTATATCAAGTCAAACTCGACAATATTTTCGAAGGGCCCATGGACCTTTTGGTCCATCTTATCAAAAAACATGAGGTGGACATCTATGATATCCCCATCGCTATGATCACCGACCAGTACCTGAAATATCTGCAGTGGATGGAATCGATGAACATAGATGTTGCCGGAGATTTTATCGTAATGGCCGCAACATTGACCCAGATAAAATCAAAGATGCTGCTCCCGATCCATGCAAATGAAGACGACCAAGAAGATCCCCGCCTGGAGATTGCCAGACCACTGGCAGAATATCTTCAGATGAAGTCTGCGGCCGAGCGCTTAGCTGCAAGAGACCTCTTAGGGGAAGACATCTTTGCCAGAAGCACTGATCGGGATGAGCTTCTGGCAGGCCGGCAGGATGAGGTTTTAAAGCTCGGTCTGTTTGAGCTAATTGATGCCTTCCAGCAAATACTTAAAAAAATATCTCCGGATGATAAAGTTCGTATTGCTGCTGACAGCATCTCTGTTAAAAACCGGATATCACAACTTGCGGATATATTTGAATCCAGAGAATCAGTGACTTTTGAAGAGCTTTTTCCGGCAGGAGCGGTGAAAAGCGAAGTGATCGTAACCTTTCTCGCAATTCTGGAAATGGTCAGACTCAGTCTGGTTCGAATCGTCCAGCATGTCCAGACTGGTGTTATCCGACTCTTTTACATTTAGAAGTTCAAGGTTCAAAGGTTGGAGAACCCTGAACGAAGAACCCTGAACCCTGAACGAAGAACCCCGAACTCTGAATGGAAGATATCAAATACATTATTGAAAGCCTGCTGTTTGTTTCCGAAACGCCTTTAACCATTATCCGTATCCAAAAGGTCCTCGGACAGGCCGATACCAAAGAGATCCACGAGGCGCTTACCGCGCTTGCGGCTGAATATGAGGCCCGCAAAGGCGGATTTTTGCTGCGGGAGGTTGCCGGCGGATATCAAATCCGCTCCCGCCCGGAATACCGTGAATGGATCAAACGGCTTATCCAACCGACTCCCCTTCGACTCAGCAAGGCGGCACTTGAAACACTGGCCATCATCGCCTATAAGCAACCGGTCATGCGCAGTGACATAGAACATATCCGGGGAGTCGATTGCGGCGGTATCCTGCGTATGCTGCTCGAACGAAAACTAATACGGGTACTGGGCCGCAAGCAGATTCCCGGGCGACCTCTTATTTATTCGACCACCAAGCAGTTTCTGGAAGTCTTTGACCTCAAAGATTTAAAAGACCTCCCGACACCTGATGAAATCGAATCACTTGGGAATTCCTTCTCGGAAATCCAAGATTGACCATCATTTTTTATTCTCGACGGGTTGACTAAGAAAAAAAACTTGACTTAAAAGATTCCAACCTTCTATATATAAACAACACTGATACTCCCTAAAATATTGAATGATATTGGGTAAAGAAAAGGAGTCTTCATGAACCGATCAGAACTAATCATTACCATTAAAGACAAAGCAAATTTAAGCAGAAAGAATGCTGAAAAAGTTGTCGATACGTTTTTTGACGCCATCAAGGAGACGCTTTCAAAAGGTGAGCGCGTTGAAATCAGGGGTTTTGGCAGCTTTGCCGTCAAAAACTATAAGCCGTATATTGGCCGCAACCCAAAAACCGGCGTACAAATAAATGTACCTTCCAAAAAATTACCTTTTTTCAAGGCCGGCAAAGAACTGAAAGAAATGGTTGACAGACCGTTCTAAAGGGCGGTTAACTCAGCGGGAGAGTGCTACCTTCACACGGTAGAAGTCACTGGTTCAATCCCAGTACCGCCCACCATA
>JACNIG010000322.1 GCA_014383215.1 Candidatus Desulfatibia vada
TTCGAGATAAAAATCAACATATTTACCCAATATATTTAAGTTGACATGACACTAGAGCATTTATTATCCAATGATTTTGATTTATTTCGACAATCATATATTTTCGGACAAGAAGGATATTTTGTGAGTGGCGATATTGCTCAACTTGTTCATTTACCTTTAATAGATAATAAAATGGATCGAGAAGAATATGTTTGTGCTTATAGCCTGTGGTCATTTTTGACAAAAAAAAATTATTCATAATGCGTTAGCTCTTGGATTTCTGACAATATATAGGTTTAATCATGAAAAATTATTGCATCTGGGTTGTAAGTCCTCCGGGATATGTGCACAACCAGGCATTTAGTGAGTTGGCATTAAGCTTTAACTGCGCTTTTCGTGCCTTAGGTTTTCATGCACCAATTGCAACTAATATGGTATAGATCACTGAATGAGCGCCGCACTCAGGCGATTCAACACTTTCAAGGAAAGCCGAGAGGGTAAAAAAATCACTTCTGCATTAAGATAGCTCACAGGTCACCGATTTATTGGCACATATTTTGCCAGTATACTTTGTTTAAAAATATAATCACCCGGACATCGAGAGGAGTCATTGATGGACATGAAAAACCTATCTGTTTGTATCATGGGACAGGATAAAGCAGCGTTTCTCAAGCGATGCATCGAATCTTGTTTGAAATTAACCCGCCTGATTTCGTATGTCGATCTGGAATCAACGGACAACAGTACAAAAGTCGCAGAAGAATGCGGCATTTACGTTTCAAATGGCAAATCCTTTCAAAAGGCACCTGAAACATTTAAAAAATTCCATAACTCGAATTGGATTCTTTTATTGAGGCCTGATGAAAAGATTGTATATGAATCCGAAGCGCAAATCGCAGAGATCCTGGATAAAAGCCATACCATGGGATACAGTCTCGTGATAAACACCCCAATATCGCCTGAAACGCTGGAAGATTACCGTTGGATTAAAATACCCGGAAAGCCGAACAGCTATTCCCCCGAATTATTAATCGTTCCGAAAGTTGAGATCAGGCTTGTACGAAGAAAAGACTTTGTTAAGGCTCTCGATCTTATGATTTCGTTTTCTCCGGACAGAGTCTATTCCTTTGACAGCAAAATAATTAAAGATATCCGGATTCATTCACTGGAACATAATGTTCAAGAGGAGATAACCCCCGAAGATACTAAAGATTTGGAAATGAAATTTCTCAGGGGAGAGGTATCCGTAGATGCCGAGGAAGATTATGGCATGTGGGAACTTGGAGAATGTTTTATCGGCTACAATATTTTGAACAAGGGTGATCTGGCCCGATATTATCGGGGACTTGCCATGGGATTTGGAAGTGAAGGCATGTATATGGCCATGCTCCGCGTACTTGCAAAATATGGCCGATTAAACGAAGCCCGGGAATTTTTTGATGCCTGGCTGGAAAAATGGGGCGTTTTTGATACACCTGAACCTTATAAATTCGGAGGAATCATTTATGCACACCTGTTTCAACTGGAAAGGGCGGTTTCATTATTTCATAAATATTTCGAACTGGTTCCCGAAGAACTTGCTGGAGAGGCTCACATTTTATTGGCAAAATCACTGCTGCTTCTGGGTAAAAAAGACGAAGCAATTAAGCTCTTTAAGCAATCGCTTGGTCTCCATATGAACGATTTAGACCGCACCCTTATACAAACAATCGAAGATCCCAACTGGAAGCCACCCAGACTTAGCTTATGTATGATTGTAAAAGATGAGGAGGCAAATATCTCCAAAGCACTTGATTCCTTAACAGGCATAGCCGACGAAATCATTGTTGTGGATACCGGATCTCAAGACGAAACAAAAGATATCGCAAGGAAATTTAATGCAAAAATCATAGACATGGACTGGGAAGATGATTTCTCAAAAGCAAGAAATGCCGGACTCCGGAGTGCGACGGGCGATTACATTCTATACCTCGATGCCGATGAATACATAGACCCCAGAGAAAGAATTAAACTGGCCCTTTTAAAAATGATTCTGCCTTCCGGGCGGGATGTTGCCTTCCGGATAAAGATAGATATGGAAGATCCCGATGAAGAACTATCGGCTATATGGCGCCTTCCCATTACGATTCAACCCGATTATCCGGTAAGGCTTGTACCGGCTCGAAAGGAGATCTCTTTCGAAGGGTTTGCTTTTGAGAGCATGGACAAATCCATTACGGATCTCGGAATAAAAATGGTAACCAGTGAAGTGTTTAAGATCACCCACTCAGGAACTGACCGTAAATGGAGAGACGCACGAAAAGAAACGGCCGTTGAGAAGATCTATGATACCGGTCCCGATCCGGAAACCGCCCTGAAAGCGGCTTTATACAATCTAAAACTTGGAAATACTATTACGACATTGAAATGGCTTGACCTGGCTCAATATGATAATCCCCGTTTCTGGATGAAGATCATCACTCTTTACTGCAGACTCGGACAAACAAAAAACGTGGTTGGGATCATCAGAAGAGCCATCAGGGAGTATCCGGATTCTATGGAATTATGTTTGGCAAAAGCAGAACTTCATTTCGCAGAGGGTGAATATGAGACCGTTTATAAAACTCTTGATCCGAATATGGAGAAAATTGAAAAAGAACTGCCCAGAGAGGATCGTGCAAGTGCCGCCTATCTTTATGGCATGGCTTTGCTGGAGACAGGCAATCTGGGAAAAGGCATTGAATTGTTATCCGATGCCCGCGAATTGGATTCCTGGAATATACGTTACAAGATAGGAGGTCTTTACGCCCTTACTATAGCAGAGGAGTGGGAAAATGCAATTCGTGCCCTTTCCGAAATTTTGCAAGAAGAGGACCTTTCAATTACGGATACAATCCATGATTTCGCTGATCTGGGAATCGTTTTCAAGAAACTCGGTAGTCATTTTGAAATCAATGGCAGGATAGAAGCTTCAGAGCTATGCCAAAAAATATTTCTGAGTATTATTGAAACCAAGTTATCCGATCCGGAAGATATAGAAAAA
Source organism: Candidatus Desulfatibia vada (assembly GCA_014383215.1). GTDB lineage: Bacteria > Desulfobacterota > Desulfobacteria > Desulfobacterales > UBA11574 > Desulfatibia_A > Desulfatibia_A vada. The sequence continues at coordinate 3,005 of JACNIG010000322.1, forward strand.
ACAACCCATTATTTAGATACGCACAATATTGGAAAGGAGCAAGTTTATAGTGGATAACGAAATATTTAAGAAAAATTTGTCAGCCCTGGAAGAGAAATATCCTGCGCTGGCATCAAAAATCAAGAAAAACAGTATTGATAAGAGCCGGTATAAAATCATACGGACAGAAACTGGAGAGTCGAACCTCTTAGTTGCCAAGAATGATAGTTTTATCATGTTGTATGATAATGCAAGTCCCTATGAGTATTGCAAAAAGTTTTTGGAAGGGATGGATATTGCCTATGCTCCCATCGTACTTTTTTTAGGATTTGGGCTTGGTTACCATCTCCATATGTTTTCACAGCTTTATGCAGATAAGGCGAATGCGAAAAAAATTATTGTATTTGAAAATGATCTCAACATTTTCCACCTTGCAATGGAAATGAGCGACTTAAGTCATCTCATTACTCACCCTGATATTCATTTCTTTGTAAGAGAAGATCCGGATGATGCCATTCACCAGATTCGAAGAGAAATCCTTGCAGATAAAGGCACATGCTTTCAGATCAGAAGCACAAAGGTTATGCCTCTCCCGGCCAATATACTATTGAATGATGAATACTATCGAAAAGCGCTTGATATTACCAGGATGGCATTTCGCCAACAAATGATATTATCCGGAAATGATCCCACAGATGCATTTTTAGGTATAGAAAACCTGCTCGGTAATATTAAGCACATCGTTTCTCATCCCGGAATTAGTCAACTCCGGGATAAATTTAAGGGCAGACCCGCTATTACTGTCGCATCGGGACCGTCCCTTGAAAAAAATATGCATCTTCTGAGGGATATTCGAGATCGTGCTCTTATCATTTCCTGTGACTCAAATTTTTTGCCTTTAATGAAAAGAGATATCAGACCCCATATTGTCGCTTCCCTCGAAAGGACCGCCGGCACGAACATGTTCTACGAGAGCGCTTCTGACGTTGACGGCATCTATTTAGCTTTTTGCCCCTTGATCCAGCCGGATGTCTACGACAGCTTCCGAGGAAAGAAAATAATCGTTTTCCGGGATTTTTCACATTTTAAATGGTTTCACTTAGACAAAGGAACCCTTTCCATTGGCCCCGCCGTATCGAATATGGCATTCAAAATAGCCGAATATCTTGGCTGCGATCCTATTATTATGATTGGGCAGGACCTGGCCTTTGCGGAAGACGGGGATACGCATGTCGAAGATATGCTGTTTGGAGAGCGTGATGAGAATTACCATTCATCTATAATTGAAGCCGAAGGAAATTACGGAAGCCCCGTAAAAACTTCAAGAATATGGGAAATATTCAAGTCGGCCCATGAAGAGGATATACGCTATTATAAAGGATTATGCATCAATGCAACAGAAGGTGGGGTAAAGATCCGGGGCACACAGGTGATGACGTTTGCAGAAGTTATCGATACATACTGCCGAAATGAATTCTACCCGGAGGCGATCATTGCCGATTCAATTTCTGCTTTTGAAAAAACCGTAAATATTCCGCAAGAGCTTAAATTCCTTCTGGACAGGTGCATAGAGACACGCTTCGGGCTGAAAGAAACCATTAACATGTTATTAGAATATAGCCAGGAAATTTTGGAAGTCCAAAATAACATGATCCGCCCCTTTATGTATGAGGGTAAAGATGTGGACAGTGCTTACCTTGTATCAATTGCAGAAAAATTTTTCGGCATCATGGAAACCTTCCTGAAAGATCGGAATGTGCACAACATTATGGCGCACACAGTTCATCCGGAAGTCATTTTTTTTACCAACAAATTTAATTATTTGAAAGATGTTTATTCTCGTGAAGACTGCTTGCATTCAGCACAGATTCTGATGATCAAGGATTGGCTTGGCGTGATCGGGCAGTTATTCGTTTCAACTATTGATTCCCTGGAACAAGCAGAGAAGATGCTGGCAAAAGAGCTAAGCTAGGAATGAAAGGAAAAATATCGGTGCGAGGGTCTAAAAAAAAGAGTGGCGGTCGGATTTCTCTCTGCATGATAACAAGGGATGAAGAGTGTTTTCTGGCCCAGTGCCTGAATAGTGTTAAGACCTTGGTGGATGAAATAATCGTTGTTGACACGGGCTCAACCGACCGAACTGTTGATATCGCCGGAAGCTATGGGGCCAAAATTTATCACCATGCATGGGAAGGCGACTTCAGCAAACACCGCAACCAATCCATCTCTTATGCTACCGAAGAATGGATATTAATTATGGATGCCGATGAGGTGATTGCTCCCAGGGATCTTGATAAAGTCAGACAAATCCTTAATTCAGTGGGTGCCGAAGGTTTGATGTTTACTTTGAGAAATTATGAAAATAAATTGGATTTGGCCAATCTACAGATAAATCCAAACGACTATGAAGAAGGTGAGGGATATCAAGGGTTTATCCCTCAAGATTTGATCCGTATTTTTAAAAACGATCCGGACATCTATTTTGCCGGCAAAGTTCACGAGACAGTAACGAAATCATTTCATGTGTCGGGAAAGTTGGTTTACAATACAGGCCTTCCAATCCATCACTATGGCAAGGTTAGAAAAGATCGAATTTATCAAAAACAGCAAATCTATCTAAGGCTGGGAGAAGATAAGGTCAGGGAAAATCCCGATGATCCCATGGCCTATAAAGGTTTGGCAGATCACTATCTGGAGTTGGGGATGCCGGATAGAGCCTTAGAATTGACAGACAAGGGACTTGCCCTTTTCCCGGATATTATTGAGCTCCATTTTAACCGAGGTCTAGCCTTGAATAGGATGCAGCAATTAGGGGAAGCAAAAATTGAATACCAGTGGGTTCTTGATCGGAAACCGGAGCACCTGGGGGCCTGTCATAACTTGTCCCAAATATACTTTAGTGAAGATCAGTTTAAAGCAGTTGTTGAGTTGTTGACCCGGGGAATAGATTTGGGACTTTGTCATCCCGCGGTTTATTTCCTTTTAGGCCGGGCTTATGATGCTGTGGGGAACCGGGAGAAATCCCTGGAAAAATTTGACCGTGTTATAGAAATGCAACCGGATTTTCCTGATGTTAATTGTTATAGGGCCGTGATATTTTTAAATAGAAATATGTATGACGCAGCGTTGAGTGCCCTTGAAAGAGAGATTGAAATCGGCGGCAACCTGGCAGGTGCTTACACCCTCTTGGGTCAGATGAGCCACGAGCTAAAAGATTTAAAGAGCGCTGTCCAATTTTTTCAAAAAGTTCTTACCATAAAGCCGGATGACCCCACCGCAAAAATTTACTTGCAGCAAAATGCGGGTCAATAGCCTGACCCGGACAAATCCGCAAGCCAAACAAAAAAAATCTTATCACGAAAACACGAAAGTACGAAAACACGAAAGTCTGGATATTATTTTAAGAAAGGTAAACTTGAAAGTATTCCTGCGCATGGAGTATCCCTTTAAATCCGGGAACAACAAAAAGGAATCCCTTGGTATTCATACGGCCAATACGCAATTTTTAGTCAATTTGATCAAATACAGCCGGGCGATTGAAGAATTTGGTTTGGTGGTTAGCGATTCTTATGAGCAAGCAGCCCTGAACGAATTATTTCCTGATAAAATTGTCACCGGGCATGACTTTAACGATCAAAAAGAACTGGTGAGTATCCTTCAATACTATGACATTTTTTTTATGGGAGGATACGGTATTGTTGATATCCTTAAAGGCCGGAGATTTTTTCATAACCGGTTATCTGTTGTCGGCATAACCCACTCCATACATTTAGAGGAAGTGGTTAAAAGTTTAAAGGGAGCGTCAGAATTTTGTTCTAAAAAAGACGCCCTGATATGCACTTCGTCTACGGCAAGAAAGGCCGTTGCGAAAATTATAGAAGGGCCGGGTAATGGATTAAAGCTTGAAACCATCCCGCTGGGGGTTGATGTTGACAGATATCATCCCATAGATGAGAGGACCAGGAGAGAGCTCAGGGCAAGGTTTGATTGGCCGGAAGGTGAGATTATTTTTCTTTGTATGGGGCGGTTGAGCCCTGATGAAAAGATGGAACTGGTGCCCCTTCTAAAAGCTTTTGCGGAACTGGGCAGGATTTCGTCATCAGGAGAAAAGGCCCGCCTTATTATTATAGGAAGGGAGCACAATGCCGGGTACGTTGATATTTTGTCAGACCTTATTAAGAAGCTCGATATCGAAGATCGGGTTTTAATCATTTCTGACTATGATGCATCACACATTCCTTTATATTATGGTATGGCGGATGTTTTTGTATCCCCGTCCGACAATATCCAGGAAACTTTCGGGCTGAGCGTGATAGAGGCGATGGCTTCCGGGCTGCCGGTTATTGTGTCGGATTGGGATGGGTACAGGGACACGGTTGCTGACGGCCGTACAGGATTTCTGATTCCCACGTATTGGGCCGATTGTGGATTTTCGTGGGGCCAGAGATTCCAACTGGCCCAGTCTGTGGCTGTGGATATGGATAGATTAATTCAGTCTATGCAGGCCCTTTTAGAAAATAGGGAATTGAGGAAATCCATGGGTAAAGCCGGTCGTCAGCGCGTAGAGTCAAAATTTTCATGGGAAAAGGTAATCAAACAGTATGACACTCTCTTGCACGAAGTTGCTGCAGGCAAAAGAGGCGCTCCCGAGGTCGATGGTAAAGCGGCTCTTGATCCCTCTGCTATTTTCTTAAATCCCACGGACATATTCAAATCGTATCCCACTGAATTCGTAATCAAAGATTTTTGTATCAGAATAAGAGATATAGACGGCTTTACAGCATACTCTAATGTAATTCAATTGGTCGACGCCAAGATGGTGAATCATATTGCCAACCTTGTTGCCGGGGGTGTCGGCAGGGTTGGAGACATTGTTCAGGAGCTTGACCAGGCGCATGGAGTCCCAGTTCAGAAAACACTTTTTCAGATTATGATTATGCTGAAATATGGCGTTTTTGCTCCCCAAAAAATCTTGGAAGACCGATATCCTTCCTGAAAGCTATATTAAAGGACTGCGCCTTGTTCTTGACCGCGATCTGCATTTTGAGATAGCTCTTAGCTGTTATTGCAAGATCGAACTTCTTATGACTTAACTCCTTACCTAAATGAACCTGCCCTAAATCCCTCAATTAGCAAATTATTTTCCAAAAAAACCCCTCCTTCTTACCAATCCCAAAAAAACCCTAAAGTAATTTATCCATTTTACCGATAAGAATTTTAAAGTTTGGAGGGTACCCAAATTAGAAACAGATTTGGCAAGGATGCCAAATCAAAACAGATGTCAGATGTCAGAGATCAGATGTCAGTAGTCAATGACAAATGACAGCAACTAAATCAAGGAGGATTAAATTATGCCATTAAGAATTGCAAATAACATCGCTTCATTGAACACCCAGCGTTGGTTGGGTGTCGCAGATGGCGGGATGAAAAAATCTCTTGAAAGATTATCATCCGGTTATCGTATTAACAAAGCAGCCGATGATGCTGCCGGTTTGGCTATTTCTCAACAATTTAGGGCGGACATAGCCAGCTTTAGGGTGGCTTCCAGGAATACCTCAGAGGCCGCAGCGCTGTTGCAGGTGGCTGAAGGTGGTATGGACCAGATCGGGAACATGCTTACCCGTCTAAAAGAGCTGGCCACCCAGGCTTCCTCTGCCAACGCGGGTCAGTCTGAGCGAGATAAAATCGACGCCGAAGGAGATCAGCTTTTAACTGAAATCGACCGAATCGCCAACTCGACACAATACGGAAGTACTGCATTGCTGGACGGGACATTCGGGGCTGCAATGGCAGCAGGGACCTTTACCCATTCTGCAGCAGCAGTAGATGGTGAGGGGGTATATGGAAATTTGACCCATACCTATGAAGCGGCAGGAACCGGACAAGGCGACGCCATATTTTCAGGTAATTTCATAGCAGCGCTCGATACCTCTATGACAATGTCCGGAGTGTGGACCTTTAGCTCGACTGTAGGCGGTGTTCTGTTAGTTGGAAACGGTTCCGTAACGGAGACAATCACTGTGGCCACCTGGTCCGCAGCAACCGGAAACCAGACCCTGAGTTTTGCCAACCTCGGACTGACCATTACAACGACGAGTAACACGGTAGATCAGGCGTTTACCCTTACATGGGCCGGCGATACATCGTTTACCGTAAAGGAAACCGGAATGACCAGTTTGGATGTCACCGGTGCTTCTGCAGGGACTTACACATTCTCGGTAGGGGCAGCTAATGCTGTTGCACTCGGAAACGGGACGATCACGCAAACAATTACCGGTCTCACCCCCGCCACGTCAAACACTGTCAATTTCGACAAGTTAGGTGTCACATTCACCCTCGGTACGACATACACTGATAATGACCTCGAAGACACGCAATTTGTCGTCACGGCAACCGGCTCCGGCGGCAATACCTTCCAGATCGGTGCGGAGAACAACACGGATAACCGTATTGCCATAACGGTCGGAGGTGCCACGAAGTCGGATCTCGGCTTGACTGCTCTTGATCTTAGTTCTGCAGCCAATGCTCAGGCAGCGATTGACCTGGTCGATACGGCCATCAGTTCCTTGACAAGTACCCGAGGCGATGTCGGTGCTTACATGAACAGGCTGAGTTATGCCGCTGCCAACCTGTCTACAACTATTGAGAATGTGCAGGCGGCTGAATCTGTCATCCGCGACGTAGATATGGCCGCAGAAATGACGGAATTCACCAAGAACCAGATCCTGCTCCAGGCCGGTACTGCCATGCTTGCTCAGGCAAATATGGCGCCGCAGCAGGTGCTGTCACTGTTCGGATAATAAAATCCTGCTTGCAGGATTTTATGAAACGCAACTTCGTTGCTTTAAGTCGAACAGCAACTCAAACCCTAACCCAAAACCCCGCTTCCGGAAACCCGGAGGCGGGGTTTTTTGACTTCTTGCCACATGCAAGTGGGTGCTATACTCTTAAATCTTTTCTTTGCAGGGTCATTTCACAGACCTCCCGATATTGATGTTTATATGAAGTCTCCCGTCCTTTTTTGACTCTTACCCACTGGACAAGCCCTTGAGGAGTCCTGGTCCTTCTGAACAGCAGCATATCTGAAACGTGAAATCCCAGTTTTTTGTACAAAGATATGGCACGTTCATTATCTGCAAAAACTTCCAAAAAAATCTTTTCCAATTTAAGGCAGCCAAATCCCCAACGTACAAGGGCTTCAGCCGCGAGGGTCATAATGCCCTCAGGGCATTCTTTTTCGCCTTTGATTATTCTTCCGATTTCTGCTGCTTTTTGATAGAAATCGATAGAATATAGCGCAATTTGCCCGATAGAGACACCCGTCGGGAGTTCTATAATAAAAACAATGTCATTATCAATGTCTTCGTAACGCTTTAGCCACTGAAACAAATCATTTTCAATTGGCTTTATCCAGGTAAAAAAAGCATCAAAATTGCCGGTACGCCACTTAGCCATCTGGGCAGCAATTTTCCTGTTTGCTTGAACCGGCCGCAGGTAACCTTTGATACCTTCAAATGTTTCAATGGTTATGAGGCTTTGCGGGGATTGGCCTTTACTTTTAAGTTTTTTTACTATATCCGGTGGTTTCATCCGGTTTCATACTTACTTGTAAAAGTCGCTTATGGCGTCAATAATTAAACCCACTTCATCATTGCTTAAATCCGGATACAGTGGAATGGTAAGCAGTTTAGGAAAAACATTTTCTGCCGCGGGCAGGGTAGGACGGTTCCCATAGCACGGATAAAGATGTATCGGTTTATAGTGCACACCGGTATTGATGCCCTTGTTGCGCAAAAAGACACTTAGATCGTTGCGTTTTTCTGCTTTGATTTCGCATAAATGCCAGGCTGAAATAAAATCGCCACCATCTTCAGGAGGCATCTGTACGCCTTCTATTGCGTTTAAACCTTTCCGGTACATGTCCACTATCTGCCTGCGCCTCATATTTGCCTTTTCCAACTTCTTTAACTGGACCAGGCCAATAGCAGCCTGAATATCATTTAAATGAGACTTTAGGCCTATTTCATTGACACTATATTCCCACCAGTAGCTCCTGTCCATGGAGGTTCGATCCCAGGTCCCCCTGTCTATACCGAGCCACCTGAGTCGTTTTGCCCTTGATTGCATTTCCTCGTTATTTAAAGTTATTGCTCCGCCTTCACCCATAGCCAAATTTTTTACCGCATGAAAGCTAAAGCAGCCTATATCACCAAGTCCTCCAACAGGCTTGCCTTGGTATCTTGACCCGCAAGCGTGGGCACAGTCTTCAACTATAGGGATATCTCCTGCCATCTCTTTTAACCTATCCATATCTACCGGCCTTCCGCCATAATGCACGGGTATAATGGCCTTGGTTCTCGCAGAAATTTTGCGGGCAACGTCTTCAAGATCAATATTTAGAGTATCTGCCTCAATATCTGCGAAAATAGGTGTAGCCAGATTGTAAGCCACACAATGGGCCGTAGAAACAAATGTAATTGTCGGTACAATGACTTCATCGCCGTGATTCACACCTAAAAGCCTCAATGCCATATCAAGAGCGGCGGTACATGAATTCAACCCAATACAATATTCTACAAAACAAAATTTTGCAAACTCCTTTTCAAACTGTGCGGTTACAGGACCTAAGCCAACCCATCCGGAACGAATAACCTCAGCGACTGCTTCTATTTCTTCATTATCGTAATATGGCTTAAATACTTGGATCATTTCCTTTACTCCTGATGCTGACAGAGAATAAAACCTCAATTGATCGTAAATAAAATGAAGGAACTCTGGATCATACTAAAATTAATACACATTTTTTGCCTTTCGCTTATAAGATCCCGCACGCGTGCTTGCGGGAGTTTCATAAAATCGTAACACGATTTTATTGCTCTAAAGCCTTTTTCAAAAACTGGACCTGGCCAAGGGACTGCATGCGCGCGAAACCTTTTTCAGCAATTTCTGTTCTGAGGTTATCTTCGCTTGAGTATTTCACGCATTCTTCAACCAAACTATTGTAAGGCGCAAAAACGAGTCCGTCGCGAACCGGTCTTTCCAGTTCCTGATCGTTCCCAGGTTCGGAAATAACAAATTGCCTGTTGGCTAACAGGTAATAAACACGGCCTATTTCAAAGACTTTTGCCTCGTAAAAATGGATGTTCAGCACAATTTTGGTCCTTGAGATGTAGTGGTCACGTTCTATCCCCCTGTGTCAGGATAGTTGTCACCTCTGAGCGACCGGTCGCCGATGGGGA
>JACNIG010000103.1 GCA_014383215.1 Candidatus Desulfatibia vada
CCCGATAGGGGGGCAAATGTTAAGAAGTTTTCAACACGTTAAGCGATCGGCTCGCTTAAGGTGCAGAGCCTTTTTAAAAAAGAATTAAACCGATTTCAGCACTTCTTGGTTAGACACATCCTGTCGGTTTCGGAAGACCAGCCATTTTACATGCTCCCTTGCCGGGTCCTGACGGGAACAGTTCGTAAATATGTTTCAGTTTAAAACCGGTAACTTTCGAAAGAATCCGGACCATAGGAGCAATTCCGTTTTTCTTGTAATAGTCCTGAAGCACCTGTACGGTTTTCCAGTGCTCATCGGTAAGCTCATCGATACCTTCAGCCTCTTTGACCAGTTGTACCCATTCTTCGTTCCAGTTGTCAAAGCTGTCGATAAAGCCGTCTTCATCTACAGTAAAAGTCTTTCCCCCGTATTCAACAGTTGGCATTTATATAACCTCCTTTAAAATTAATGAATCTTATAGCCTCCAGCCTATTATCTTTTTTGCTACTTTTATTTTTTAATAATTTTGAGTTCCTATATGATTGATGCATCAATGTCAATACGAAAAACGCAAAAATTTAACCCTCAACCGGCCGATTTTTGCATGTTAACGCAAAACAATTTGATAATTAACAGAATAGATTATATTTTTAGTAAACAATAAGCCTTAGTTTTGATCTTATACAAAAGATTTGTCTTGATTTTTATCAAGCTGACAAAGATAAAGACACTAACAACTTCAGACCTCGTAAATGTGGACAGATTTTGGGTACTATTCTGGACACAAGGGTTGGGTTAAAGGGTTCACGATTCACAGCATGATATCCCTGTTTTATTAATCCAATTATATAAATTGTTTATGAAACCTAATGTTATTGTCATTTGCGGTCCGACAGCTTTAGGAAAGACCGCGACAGCCATCGAACTGGCTGAAATTTTCAACGGCGAGATTGTCGGTGCCGATTCAATGCAGGTATATCGATACATGAACATCGGTACAGCCAAGCCGTCTCCACAGGAACTGGCCCGTGTACCACACCACCTGATCGATATCGCTGATCCGGGCCAGCGCTTTGACGCCCAACAATATGCCAAGACGGCCCATGCAAAGATTATGGAACTTGTATCCCGGGCTATTGTCCCTTTTGTTGTCGGCGGAACAGGGCTCTATATCAAAGCGCTTGTGCATGGCCTGTTTTTAGCCGAGTCGGCCAATGATGATATCCGCACGCGCTTGAAAAAGGAAGCACAAAGCCACGGTACCGATTTTCTCTACGAACGCTTGAGGCTATGCGATCCTGATGCTGCAGCAAGAATAAAACCCCATGACAGCTACAGGATTGTCAGAGCCCTGGAAATATATCAATTAACCGGCAAAACGATCTCTGCATATCATCACGAACACGGGTTTCAAGATGAGCCCTTCAGGGTGTTGAAAATCGGCCTTAACATGGACCGGGAGCTGCTGTATGACCGCATCAACCAGAGGGTTGATGCAATGATAGCGGCCGGACTTGTTGATGAGGTTAAGGAACTCCTTGGCAAAGGCTATGCGCCGGACCTCAAAGCGATGCGGTCTATCGGCTACCGACATATGGTTGATTTTATTAAAGAACGTTTGTCATGGCACGAGGCTGTACGCACTTTGAAACGGGATACCAGAAGATATGCAAAACGCCAGCTCACGTGGTTTAAGGCTGACTCCGACATTGCATGGCATACGCCCGGGCAATTAAGTGATATCAGCCGGTCAATTAAAAATTTCTTGCACCTGCCTTAGTAGGTGTGAGCATAAAAAGTAAATGCTGCCTTAATGGCTTTCGATCGAGTATTATCGCTCAACTGAGGTAGCCAAAGAGAGTCTTTATCATGAAAATAGCCCTTGCACAAATCAATCCGATCATCGGCGACTTTAACCATAACTTCGCTAAAATACAACATTTTGCCGCAAAAGCTATCGAGTTGTCGTGCGACCTGGTTGTCTTTTCCGAGCTCGCAATTACCGGGTACCCGCCGCGAGACCTGCTGGAACGTAAAGATTTTGTCGCGGCCAATCTTGCCTGCTTGCAACGGCTTATGACAGCGGTTCGAGGTATCGGGGTCATCTGCGGCTTTGTTGAAAAAAATCCTACCGGCAAAGGCAATAATCTTTACAACGCGGCGGTACTGTTCGAAGACGGGAAAATACATCATAAAGTTTATAAAAGGCTTCTGCCGACATACGACATATTTGATGAACAACGTTATTTTGAGCCCGGCACGGAAAGTACGGTATTTACATATAAAGACCATTGTATCGGATTGACGATTTGTGAAGATGCCTGGAACGACAAAGATATTTTCAAAGAAAGAATCTACCCCATAGACCCTGTTGCCCGGCTGATCCGGTCCGGCGCAGACTTGGTGATCAACATTGCTGCCTCACCTTATTATTTAGGGCATCAGCACTTTCGCTTCAATATGTTTAAGTCATTAGCCGCTAAATATAACGTTCCGTTTTTGTATGCCAACCAGGTCGGCGGTAATGACAGTGTGCTCTTCGATGGAATGAGCACTGCATTTAATAAAAACGGAAAGTTGGCCGCCAGGGCCCGTGATTTTGCAGAAGATCTTGTGGTCTTTGATTCGCAAGCTTCCAAACCATCCCCGGACAACCTTAGTCCGGTTTCAAGTTCTGACACCGAATCCATGCTGAGAGCCCTGGTCATGGGGACCCGCGATTATGTCACAAAGTGCGGGTTTTCAAAAGTTGTGGTGGGGCTAAGCGGCGGGATAGATTCTGCTCTGACCGCTGCTATTGCCGTGATGGCCCTGGGACGAGAAAACGTTGCAGCCGTATTTATGCCGTCTTTGTACACATCTCAAGAAAACTATGCAGATACCGCCAAACTTTCTGAAAACCTGGGTATTGAGTATCTTATGATACCCATCGACAGTATGTTCAAAGAGTTTTTACGGTTTATCTCACCGGATTTCAAGCAAAGCGACGTAGGCATTACCGAGCAGAACATACAAGCAAGAATCAGAGGCATTATCCTGATGGCCCTGTCCAACAAACACCGGTCTCTTGTGCTTTCTACGGGCAATAAGTCTGAGCTGGCCGTCGGCTATTGCACGCTTTACGGCGACATGACCGGAGGGCTGGCCGTAATTTCAGACGTCCCCAAAACAACGGTTTATGATCTTGCCCGTTACATCAATCAAGCAAAAGAATGCATACCGCAAAGAATCATCGACAAGGCACCTTCAGCTGAACTCAAACCGGATCAAGCCGACCAGGATGATCTGCCGCCATATGAGATGCTCGATGCAATCTTAAAAGGATATATCGAAGACCTTAAGGGTGTCCATGAACTGGTTGAAATGGGGTTCGACCAACGCACCGTGGAAGAAGTTATCTTTAAGGTTGACCGCAACGAATATAAAAGGCACCAGGCCGCACCCGGTTTGAAGGTGACATCCAAAGCTTTCGGTTACGGCCGGAGGTATCCCCTGGCGCGGCGATATTAGACTGCAAACTCAAGTTGCACACCCCATACCTTAACGATGCTCTTTACTCGTAAAGGTTGGATGGTGTTTTTTAAAAGGTAAAATATCTCGACAACTGCGCAAAAAGTTATGTTCTCACAATCCAACCAGGCCAGGCGCAACGGCAGCGTTTGTCGAAGTTTTGTATTCTATTCAGTATGATAAAATGATATTTGATGTCCAGGCGCCGTCAACAAAGCGAAAACGCTCTGTTTATATTTTGCCTTTTAAAAAATACCATCCAACCCTTGGGCGCTAAGGATTTTGATTTAAATCAGGGTGCGAAACTTGATGGTCTCGTAAAAAGTCCGAAAATTGCCATTTTTTGGATTTGGCTCTTAATTATTTCAATGGGTTACAAAGCTGAGTTTTGAATATTTTGACTTTTTACGAGACCATCAAACTTGAGTTGCAAATTTACCCTGCCAGGAATCGCGCGCATCCAAAGTTGCTTGAATCAAAGCGATTGTTTCCATCTTTTTAAGGGACCAAATGGGAGCCACCAGCTCTTGTGGATGAGGGTCCCCGGTCAGGCGCTGAACAACCATATCCTGCGGAATGCGTTCCAGAAATTCGCAAACAAGGTCAATATATTCTTGCTGTTCCAGGCATTTGTATGCCCCTTGCCCGTAAAGATCCGCCAGTCTCGTTCCTTGAATAACATAAAGCAGGTGCAGTTTGATGCCGTCTATTCTAAGACCGGCAATGGCGTCTGCCGTTGCAAGCATGTGGTTTTTGCTCTCATGGGGAAGCCCCAAAATGACATGGGCGCATATTTTAATACCCCTGTTCCTGGTGGCATCAACGGCCTGTACAAAACACTTGAAGTCATGTCCCCGGTTAATGAAAGCCAGAGTTGTGTCGTGGGCCGACTGCAATCCGTACTCAATCCAGATCAAGCTGTTTGTGCTATACTCCTGCAAAAGCGCCAAAACCGGCTCATCCACGCAATCCGGCCGGGTGCCGATGGACAAACCGACCACATCGTCCACCGCAAGGGCCTCTTCATACAGGCTTTTGAGTTGGCTTGTTGGAGCGTATGTGTTTGAAAAAGATTGAAAATAAGCTATAAACTTTTTGGCCTTATAGCGCTTTGAAAGTGCCCGTTTGCCCTGAATGATCTGTTCAGTAATCGAAAACCCGCGGGCACGGGCACCGCTGCCGGATCCTCTATCATTGCAGTAAATGCATCCTCCGGTTGTAATTGTACCGTCCCTGTTAGGGCAGGAAAATCCGGCATCGATGGTAATTTTCTGAACCCTGCATCCGAAAATATCCCTCAAGTAAGTGTTGAAATCATTATATCGTTTTGCCATATTCATTGGTATTATTCATTATCAATAAAAGATCTATAGCGGTTTCCATAAATATGTTCCGCTTGAGTTACTTGGGGGTAATGTCCGTTGATAGTTGTCAGTTGTCCGTAGTATCGGACATACAAGGCTGCAAATTCCAGCAGACATGAAAATGCCATCGTTGAAACCCATGCTCGACCTAAGCATTGGAAAGTGCGCATACAACTGACCACGGACAACGGACTACGGACACAAATCGTTTTGATAATGTTATTATATACATTTGTGTATAAAAATTGTAAAATGATTTCCTCATGGTTTTCGACCAAAAAAAATACGATATTATCATCGTTGGTGCAGGTCATGCCGGTTGTGAAGCTGCGCTTGCATCTGCCAGAATGGGGTGCCGTGTCCTGTTGCTGGCCATAGACCTTGACAAAGTGGCCGCCATGCCCTGCAGCCCTTCCATTGGAGGCATGGCCAAGGGTCAGCTCGTTAAAGAAATCGATGCCCTGGGCGGCGAGATGGCCAAAATTACAGACAAAACAGCCATACAATATAACACCCTCAATACCAAAAAAGGTCCGGCGGTTCATTCAACCAGAACCCAAAACGACCGGATTCGCTACCATCTGTCCATGAAAGCCGTGATTGAAAAACAACCGAACCTGGAGCTGAAACAGGCTATGGTTGAGCGGCTTGTAGTAGAAGGCGGCAAGGTTGTCGGGATAGAGGATCAAACCGGCTTTGGGTACGAGGCCCAAGCCGTTATCCTGGCCACGGGCACATTTTTAAGCGGTTTGGTTCATATTGGATTCAATTCCATCCAGGCCGGAAGGGCCGGTGAATTTGCCTCTTATGGTCTGCCGCTGCATTTACGTGAACTGGGTTTTGCACTCGGCCGGATGAAGACCGGCACACCCCCCCGGCTAAACAAATCGAGCATTGATTTCTCGGCCTTTACCGCACACCAGTCCGATCCAGACCCTAAACCATTTTCATTCTTTTCCAATAAGATTTCTAATCCTCTCATGCATAGCTATATCGGGCATACCAACCCCCAAAGCCAAAAGATCGTACAGGATAATCTTGAACATTCTGCTCTGTACGGCGGAATCATCAAAGGGATTTCCGCAAGATATTGTCCGTCATTTGAAGATAAGGTTGTGCGGTTCCCGCACAAAGACAGGCATCAGGTTATCCTTGAACCCGAAGGTATAGATACTGAAGAAATCTATGCCAGCGGGCTCGGGAACAGCCTCCCCCTGGAAATACAGGTCCAATTTGTCAGGTCTGTTAAAGGGTTGGAGGCCGCCGAAATCATGCGTCCCGCCTATGCCATAGAATACGATTATGTCAACCCGCTTCAGCTTCAACCTACGCTTGAGACCAAACTGGTTGCCGGCCTTTATATGGCCGGCCAGATCAACGGAACATCAGGCTATGAAGAGGCCGCCGCCCAGGGGATATGGGCGGGCATCAATGCCGCCTGCCGGATTCAAAAAAGGCCTGCATTTAGTTTAGACCGATCTCAAGCTTATATGGGCGTAATGATAGATGATCTTGTAACCAGGGGGACGCGTGAGCCTTACCGCATGTTTACCTCACGTGCAGAATACAGGCTGATGTTACGGGAAGATAATGCCGATCTAAGATTGATGGAGATCGGACATAACCTTGGCCTGATAGATAAAGACACCATCAAAGATATCAAAGAGCGCAAACAACTGATTGCCAGGGAAATCAAGCGGATCAAGAATACTATTATCAAGCCGGCCAAAGAGACTAACGACTTCTTGGTTGGCCAGGGCACAAAACCTATCAACAACGGCATGTATCTTGAACAGCTATTGAAAAGAACCGAGATTGATTACCGCGCAGTTGAAGTGCTGGCAAAAAGCCCCGACAATATCAGTGCAAAGGTCGCCAGACAGGTGGAAATTGAAATCAAATATGAAGGTTATATTAAGCGCCAGGAAAGTGAAATCGAAAAATTTAAAAACCTTGAAAGGATGAAAATACCTGCAGGTTTTGAATTTTACGCAGTGCACGGCCTTTCAAACGAACTCAAAGAGAAACTTGGGGCCGTCAGGCCGGCTTCTCTGGGTCAGGCGTCTCGTATGGAAGGCATCACCCCTGCGGCCCTTTCCGTATTAATGATTGCGCTCAAAGCCGCTGAAAAGCAAGGAAGCTCCCCATGTAGAGAATTGCCAGCATGACCCTTGACACTTAAAGATTTTCAACTTATTTTTATTATTAATAAAATTCGGTGCTTTGCTAATGATTTAAAACTTTTATTACGAACTCATGTAACCTCTCAACAAGTTAGGGCTTAGAAAATCGTCGGGCTTCAGAATTTTTCAAAAAAGGCGCTATCAAAAACGCTATCTAAGGGTGACCCAATATTTATGATTTGTAAAATTACTCGAGAAGTTGTAAAATGTTTCGGCAGAAATCATAAATATTTGGTCACCGTGCAATGCCATGGCAGGCGACCAGGATATCACCTTTTTTGAAAAACCCTGAAGCCCTTTTCCCCGAGGTGATTGAGAAGTTACGAACTCATTAATTTGTTTTAAGGAACAAACAGGATGTCTGAAACTGATTATTATAAAATACTCGGTGTTAAACGCAAAGCCTCCGGTGAAGATATCAAGAAAGCATATCGGAAGCTCGCCATGAAGTACCATCCCGATCATGCCAAGGGAGACAAAACCGCTGAAGAAAAATTTAAAAAAATTAGCGAAGCTTACGCCGTACTAAGTGACAAGGAAAAGCGCCAACAGTACGATACATTCGGCTCTACCGGATTTCAGCAGCGCTATTCTCAGGAAGATATTTTCAGGGGTTTTGATTTTGCCGATATATTGAAGGAGTTCGGGTTTGGCGGTGGGGACCGCTTCTCACGCGGCCCGGGCGGTATGCGATTTTCGTTCGGCGGTGATTCCCCGTATGGTTCCCGTGCAAGACAACAACAATCTTTGCAAAAAGGTGCAGACCTGGTATATGAACTTCCTCTTACGCTGCTGGAAGTGGCTACAGGCACCACAAAAACAATATCTTTTCAGCATCAGGAACGTTCGGAAAAATTGACGGTAAAGATTCCCAAGGGGATGATTTCCGGAAAAAAACTTCGTATTGCCGGCAAAGGAGAACCGAGTCCGTTTGGAGGTCCTGCGGGGGATCTGTACATCAAGGCCAAAGTACTTGGCGATCCGGATTACGACGTCCACGGGCATGACCTTTATACCAAGCGGGAGATAAAACTCAGCGAAGCCATTCTTGGAACGAGCATATCGGTTCCCACAATAACCCGCAAGGAGTTGAGCTTAAAAATACCTCCGGGCACAAAGCACAAGACCAAAATGCGCCTTGCGGGCCATGGACTTCCTCATATGAATGCCAAAGACCAGGGCAATTTTTACGTTTACATCCATGTCAATATGCCCAAAAAACTTAGTGAAAATCAGAAAAAGCTGGTAAAGCAGCTGGCAGATGCAGGCATGTAAGGAGTCAACGCCTACCTGCAAACAGGTGGCTTTAACTGCGATAGAGAGTGTACTCCCCACCGTCCCGCCGTAGCGGGACGGCGGGGAATTTCAATGTTTGGCCAAAGACCGCAAAGACAAAAGCACCTCCGTGCTTTAAATGTTGCGTTTGCTACCGTGTGGTAAGTCCGCGGTTTGAATGCAAACAATTAATTTTATTGACAAGAGTCTCTATTCCATATACTTTTATCAAAAGATATAATGCTTTTAGTCTGGAATAGTTAGCGAGACGATTTGTTCAAGTTATACAATCGCTTCGCGGTTTTATACAGCGCCCCGCTTACAGCAGGGCTTAAACAAGGAAATTCTTAGACTGTCTGTTTATGCCTGAATTGATTCCTGTGCTGGAACCAAATGAAATCAGCAATTTGGTCGCTCAAGTTGCCCTTAAGATTTCGTCCGACTATCAAGATAAGGAACTTATTCTTATAGCCATCTTAAAAGGCGCGTTTATCTTTCTATCTGATCTCGTCCGCTGCCTTAGCATTCCGGTGCAAGTTGATTTTGTAGGTGCTGCCAGTTACGGTAAAAGCACTTCTTCAAGCGGCACCATCCATCTGACCAAAAAGGTAGAGATCGATTTAACGCATAAAGACGTACTGGTTGTCGAAGACATTGTTGATACAGGCTTGACTTTATCATATATCGTTGATTACTTAAAAACTTACAACCCAAACACGATCAAGGTTTGTACCCTGATTGACAAACGCGAAAGACGCTGTAAAGCAATCAAAATCGATTACACGTGCCATATTGTTTCCAAAGGATTTCTTGTCGGTTATGGCCTCGATTACAACGATAAATATAGGGAGCTACCTGGAGTTTATCGCCTTAAAAAATTTTAACCAGTGGGGTGCATCATGATTGTTTCTTGTGAGCAATGCAATGCCAGTTTTAATTTAAATGAAAGCCTTTTAAAACCATCGGGTTCTAAGGTTCGATGCTCAAAATGTAACAGTGTTTTCATGGCTTATCCGCCGGCACCGCAAGATGAGCCTGTTACACCCACTGAAGTAGTTCCCGATCCTGGGGCCGAAGAAGAAAGGGCACCCGAAACCGAAGAGGGCGCTGAGGAGGTTGTCGAAGAACTGGACCTGGACCTTGATCTGGGGGCCGAAGAAGAAAAAACGCCCGAACCTGAAGAAGCTGCTGAGGAAGCCGTTGAAGAGCTCGATCTGGATTTAGATCTTGAAACCGAGGAGGTCGCCGATGATGCCGTCGAAGATCTGGGGATGGAATTAGACCTTGAAGCCGACGAGGTCGCCGAGGACGCCATTGAAGATCTGGGGATGGAATTAGACCTTGAAGCCGACGAGGTCACCGAGGATACCATTGAAGATATGGGACTGGACCTCGACCTTGAAGCCGAGGAGATCACCGATGATGCCATTGAAGATCTGGATCTGGACCTGGACATTGAAACCGAGGAGGTCGCCGATGACGCCGTCGAAGAGCTGGACCTGGACCTCGATCTGGGGGCCGAAGAAGAGAAAGCGCTCGAACCTGAAGAAGCTGCTGAGGAAGCCGTTGAAGAACTCGATCTGGATTTAGATCTTGAAACCGAAGAGGTCGCTGAGGAAGCCATTGAAGATCTGGGGCTGGACCTGGAAATAGACCTTGAAACCGAAGAAGGCGCCGATGATGCCATTGAAGATCTGGATCTGGACCTGGACCTTGAAACCGAGGAGATCGCCGAGGATGCCATTGAAGGTCTGGACCTGGAAATAGATCTTGAAACCGAGGAGGTCGCCGATGATGCCATCGAAGATCTAGGGATGGAATTAGACCTTGAAACCGAAGAGGTCACCGAGGATGCCTTTGAAGATCTGGACCTGGAAATAGACCTTGAAACCGAAGAAGGCGCCGATGATGCCATCGAAGATCTGGAGATGGACCTGGACTTTGAAACCGAGGAAGTAAAAACGCCCGAAACCGAAGAGGCCGCCGATGATGCCATCGAAGACCTTGAACTCGAACTTGAGATGGATATGGAACCTGAGTCTGAACCTGTATCCGATGACGCTGCTGCCGTCAAAGCTGAAGAGCCTGATGAACTAGATCTGTCAGGCCTTGAAGAGATGCTTGATGTCGAGGAAGGTACAGAAGCTGAAGAAGAGGTCGAACTTGAGGAAGTTGAGCTTGAGTTAGATATGGATATGGGGCTCGAGCTGGATGCAGCTGATGATGATGTTGCCGCTACAGAGCCGGATGTGGCCGATTTGGAGGAATTGTCTGAACTGGAAGAAATGCTTGATTTGGACGAAGAAACTGCAGCCGATGATACAGTGGAAGATGAAATTGATGCGGTCGACAAAAGTTTTGAACTGGAATTTGAAAATGCGCTTGCCGCTGAGTCTGAAGAAGCTGACCAAGCGCAAGCGAACGGCGATAGCTTCTATGAAGAAACGCATGTAATGGAACCGGGGGCATTGCTTGCAGCCGCCGCAGTTGGGGAAGAAGAGGAAGGGGAAGAAAAACGACCCATCCCCGTAAAGAAAAAACGTATCAGCATGCCCCTCCTAATCGGATTGGTTGCGGTTCTTTTGGCAGGAGCTGCTTACGGCACTTTAATTTTCCTTAACAGCAAAAACATAAGAGTTCCTTTTATCAGCGATCTGTTATTTGCACCCCAAGTTGAAGATGCCGGCAATCTCATGATAACCCCACTGGGCGTAACCGGAAAATTTGTTGAAAATGCTAAGACCGGACAGCTTTTCGTAATCACCGGCCGAGTTAAAAATGATTATTCCCATAATCGCCGTTTTATTAAGGTAGCCGGAAAACTCTTCATGAAAGGTAAGGATGCTGCAAAAACTGCAACAGTCTTTTGCGGCAACTTTCTTACAGATATTGAGCTATCAAATTTTGATCTCGCAGCGATCACAAAGCGGCTGATGAATCGTTATGGTGATAAAAAGTCGAATCTTACCATCAAACCGGGCCAGATGATCCCGTTTATGATCGTATTTTCTAATTTCCCAAATGACCTTGATGAGTTTTCCGTTGAAGTCACCGAATCTATTCAGGGGTAAAAGGAACATTTCGGCTTGACTAAGCCGCAATGAATTGTTAGTGAGACCGCTGCCAAAATTTTATATGGCGATGTAGCTCAGATGGTTAGAGCATACGGCTCATATCCGTAGTGTCCGGGGTTCAATTCCCTGCATCGCCACCAAAGTTAACATAACCCTCTGTTAAAACAGAGGGTTTTTTGTTTTCAAAGGCCTCGCTTTTTGAACATTCCCTGCCGTCGGTCGGGCAGTGGTGAACTCTGATTCTGTGAACCCAACAGAAAGGCAACCCGACTCGGCTGAGCTCGTCGCAGGCTGAACGTTGAACACTGAACCTGTGAACGCATACGTCAATTTTATATCACTAAAAATTTGTTTACTCGTTTGACCCTAATCATTTCCCCTGCCTTACACACCCTATCTGATTGACATGTATATATATAGCTTGCCCTCATGTAGCTTGCGGCACTTTTGGCACAGTATTTGCTGTCAATATAATTAAAGAATTCCCATAGGATGCCGATATGTTTATGGAAGGCTTCTTGGATGCTTTTTGCACTAAAATGGGAGGCGCAAAATTGAGAAAACATGAACTTTACCCTACTTATGTTGCCAATTTAATTATGTTTTGTGATTTAATTTCCATTTGATTCCATTTCCTTCCTAAAGGATTAAAAAAATCCTTTTAATTCCTTTTGTCTTCCATCCCGCGGCCCGGTTTTCCCCCATTCCGATAGTTTCTGCCGGAACGTACACTCTCTAATAATTTGAAACGTATTTAATTCGAGATGGATTGAAAAACCCTCTTTAAT
>JACNIG010000109.1 GCA_014383215.1 Candidatus Desulfatibia vada
CGAGTTTCCTCATCATAATGATGCTAAAGTAAAAATCCTTACCTAGAGGACCAGGTTTTTCAGAACTAAAAAAATTTCCCTTGACATGTGCATTTGTGTGCATTAATGTACAAGTATGGAATTACAATTGACACCCAAACAAATTAAAATCGCAGAAGAACTGGTGGAAGTCTTTGATTCAAAGTTTTTCAAAACCTTGAGCGAACCGGTTCGAGTTCAGCTTTTAAAGTTCATTATGCTGAACGGACGTGTTGACATCGGAACGATTGCCGAAAATATGCCCCAGGACCGGTCGGTTATTTCCAGGCACCTAACTCTCATGCACGAGGTCGGGATTTTGCAATGCGAAAAAGAAAGCCGCCACATGTTTTACGAAATTAATGCCCAGGCATTTCTCGACAAGCTGGTAAATATTACGGAAAAAATAAGAACATGTGTGGCCGAATGCTGCCCTTCATGCATACTGTGAATGCATCCGGGCTTTTTTTTGAGCAAATATATGCATATGGGCGCATGCACACACGGTAAATTAAATTCCAAATAACAAATTTCAAATATCAAACAAAGAACAATGACCGAAATGGAGAAATTACAAATATCAAATTACAAATTACAAACAAATCACAATGACCGAAATTCAAAATAGCAAACTTTGGAATTTCCTTGAGATTTGGTGCTTGTAGTTTGGTATTTCCTTGGAATTTGGTGCTTGTAGTTTGGAGCTTGTTTGTTTTTTGGTGCTTGGAATTTGTGATTTTAGACACAAAACTCCAAGGCAGAGCCGGAGAACTCTGACTTGGCCCAGAGGACCAGGTTTTTCAGGACTAAATAAACAAAAAAGGAGAGATAAAAATGAAGACCAACGACAAAGAAAAAATCCGGCAGGCGGTTCGCGAGAGTTATGGTAAGGTAGCCTGTGCCGGCGCAGTCACTCTACAACCAAACCAGCCGGCAGCCTGCTGCAGCCCGGCAGACATTTCCGCCGAAACCGGCCCGGCCGCACCCTGCGGTTGCGGGGAACTGGACTTAACGCCGGAGCAAATGTCCGCGGCCATGGGTTATACCAAAGAAAATTTGGCCGGCGTCCCGGAAGGTGCCAACCTGGGGCTTGGTTGCGGCAACCCGGTGGTTCTGGCTTCCCTTAAACCCGGTGAAACAGTGGTCGACCTGGGGAGCGGCGGTGGTTTTGACTGCTTTCTGGCGTCCGAGAAGGTGGGTGCCACCGGAAAGATCATCGGTGTGGACATGACGCCGGAAATGATCACTAAAGCCAGAAACAACGCTGAAAAAATGGGGACAGATACTGTTGAGTTCAGATTGGGAGAAATCGAACATCTGCCCGTTGCCGATAACAGCGCTGATGTGATCATGTCCAACTGTGTAATTAACCTTTCACCTGATAAACAGCAAGTATACAGTGATGCCTTTCGGGTGCTCAAGCCTGGTGGACGCTTGGCCATATCGGATGTTGTAGCTACAGCCCCGCTTCCCGAAGAAATGCAGAAAAACCTGGCGCTTGTATCCGCCTGCGTCGGCGGAGCTGCTACAATTGACAATACCAAAGAAATGCTTAAAAACGCCGGTTTTGAAAACATCAAAATCGAACCCAAGGATGAAAGCAGGGACCTTATTAGCATGTGGGCCCCGGGACATAATGCCGGGGACTTTATTGTTTCGGCTTATATTGAGGCCCAAAAGCCTTTTCCTGATATCTCATGAAAAATTTCATGGCTATTTATTAGGAAAAATTCAGATATAAAATTATTGCAATATTGTGTATCCTTTTTTAAAAGACTTCGTCTTAAATAAATGGTAACCGTTCAGAGGTTGATCCATCCATGGTATTAACCCAATAAAGCAATGGTTAAAAAAAAGCGCAGCGCTTAACCCTGAACGGGGAACTCCTTGGCGCGACGTAGCTTCAGCGTAGGCGGCTGAACCTGTGAACGTTTACAATAATTGATAGGGGCAAATAGAGATGGACAAACTTGAGAAAATGTTCGGATCGATGGTGATTAAGCAGCGCTGGTGGATCATTGTCGCTACTGTCCTGATTGTAGCGGCTGCCGGCGGCGGGATGCAGCATTTGAAGTTCAACAACGATACGCGCGTCTTTTTCAGCAAAGAAAACCCTCAACTGCAGGCCCTGGAAGCCCTTGAGAATACTTACAATAAAACCAACAATGTACTTTTCGCCATTGCTCCGAAAAACGGGGATGTTTTCACACGCGAAACCCTGGCAGCGGTGGAGGAGTTGACCGAGCTTTTATGGCAAATGCCTTATTCCAGCCGGGTGAATTCTATCACTAATTTTCAGCATACCCGGGCCCAAGAAGACGACCTGATCGTCGAAGATCTGGTACAGGGCGCCGGCAATCTGTCGGATGATGATCTGCTGCGAATTAAACGCATCGCTCTTTCCGAACCTCTGTTAATGAACAGACTACTCTCGCCTGCCGGGCATGTTACCGGTGTTAGCGTCATCATTCTCGCGCCTGGCAAATCTTTGAATGAAACACCGAAGGTAGCCGCGTTTGCCCGCAAAATAGCAGACGATTTCCGCAAGAAGCATCCCGGCATCAAGTTGTACCTTACCGGCGGGGTCATGATGGACAATGCTTTCGGCGAGGCCGGCCTCAAAGACATGACCACCCTGGTTCCGTTGATGTTGCTTACCCTGGTCGTCATCGTCGGGCTTTCCCTGCGTTCTTTTGCCGGAACTTTTGCTACGCTCATCATTATTCTGATTTCTATGGTTACCGGAATGGGGATGGCCGGTTGGTTGCGCATTATGATAACCGCTGCATCTTCCAGCGCTCCCACAATTATCCTCACCCTGGCCGTAGCCGACAGCGTACATGTCCTGGCAACGATATTCCAGCAGATACATCAGGGCAATTCGAAATATGAGGCCATCGCGGAATCTGTACGGATCAACCTCCAACCGATATTTTTAACCAGCATCACTACCGTCATCGGCTTTCTGACCATGAATTTTTCCGATGCCCCCCCTTTCCGCGACCTGGGAAACATCGTGGCTATGGGGGTTTCGGCGGCTTTTGTATACTCGGTTTTATTCCTGCCGGCCTTGATGGCTGTTATTCCAGTGCGGGTAAAACCAAAGCCGGACGAGGCTGTTTGTGCCGGTTGCGACCGGTTGGCGAGTTTCGTGATCAACCGGCGTAAAGTCGTATTCTGGGGGTCACTGGTTGTCATTGTAGCACTGACCGCCGGGATGCTGCGAATTGAACTCAACGACAACTGGATCAAATACTTTGATAAAAGTTACGACATCCGCCGGGCCTCCGATTTTACCGAGGAAAACCTGACAGGGTTTCATATCATCGAATATTCTTTGGAATCCGGCGAGACCGGCGGCATCAACAACCCCGATTTTCTGACAACAGTGGCTAAGTTTGCCGGCTGGTATCGACAGCAGTCTAAAGTTGTCAACGTAAATACGATCACCGACACCATGAAGCGTCTTAACAAAAACATGCATGCGGATGATGAATCCTATTATCGGATCCCTGAAGAGCGTAATCTGGCTGCTCAGTATTTGCTTTTGTATGAGATGTCGCTCCCCTTTGGCCTTGATCTAAACAACCAGATCAACGTCGACAAATCGGCGACCCGCATGATTGTAACCTTAAAAGATACAAGCACTACAGAGCTGCGTGCAACGGACGAAAATGCGCGTGCCTGGCTGCAGGCCAACGCACCGCAAAGCATGTTTACCTATGGCTCCGGCCTGTCGGTTATCTGGGCCCATTTGTCCCAACGCAATATTAACAGCATGCTGGGAGCATCCTTTGTAGCCCTGGTGTTGATTTCAGCCATTCTGACATTAGCTCTGCGCAGTCTTAAGTTAGGCCTTGTCAGCCTGATCCCCAACCTGACGCCGGCCTTGATGGCCTATGGGATATGGGGCCTGACGGTGGGACAGGTCGGGCTGGGCCTTTCGGTCATTGCAGCCATGACCCTCGGCATTGTTGTAGACGATACCGTTCATTTTATGAGCAAGTATATTCGCGCCCGGCGCGAACACAATCTGAATCCGGCCGGGGCTGTCCGCTATGCTTTTAATACCGTGGGCACGGCCATGTGGATTACAACCCTGGCCCTGGTGGCCGGTTTTATGGTTCTCGCCCTTTCCGGCTATAACATGAATGCAGACATGGGACTGCTGTCGGCTCTAACCATTTCACTGGCATTAATTTTGGACTTTCTGTTCCTGCCCACCTTACTTATGAAAGTTGAGGGAAAAAAATATGAACTACTCGATAAAAAGGCTAACGCGACAACTATTGACCGGCATGATTCTGTTTTCGCTCCTGTTTCCGTTGGCAGCAGCAGCCGCGACTCCTGAAGAAAAAGGTCTTGCCATCGCCCTGGAAGCAGACCTGCGCGATGAAGGTTTTAAAGACTTTACCGCCGATCTGCTCATGATCCTTAAAAATAAGCACGGCCAGAAGAGCGTTCGCAATATTCGCGTCCGCACCCTGGAAGTAGCAGGCGACGGCGATAAAAGCCTGACTATTTTTGACAATCCCAAAGACGTTAAAGGCACGGCTTTTCTGACCTTCAGCCACAAGCAGGGCGACGATGATCAGTGGCTCTATCTGCCGGCATTAAAACGGGTCAAAAGGATCAGCTCCCGCAACAAGTCGGGCTCCTTCATGGGCAGCGAGTTCGCCTATGAGGACATCTCCAGCCAGGAAGTGGAGAAATACACCTACAAATGGATCCGCGATGATGTTTACGACGGCCGGGAATGTTTCGTGGTGGAACGTTACCCGGTAGACAAAAAAAATTCGGGCTACACCCGGCAGGTGTCCTGGATCGACAAGAGTGAATACCGCCTGTGGAAAGTCGAGTATTACGACCGCAAGAACTCGCTTTTAAAGACCCTAACCATAAAAGCGTACCAGCAGTATCTGGACAAATACTGGCGGGCGGACCAGATGTACATGGTCAACCATCAAAACGGCAAAAGTACGGACCTGGTCTGGTCCAACTACAAGTTTCAGGTCGGACTCAAGGCTAGGGACTTCAATAAGAACAGTCTCAAGCGTGCAAGATAATAAAATCGCTTCGCGATTTTATGAAACGCGGCTGCGCCGCTATATTGGGCTAAAGGTTTATCCGCCTCCGGCGGGCTACAATTCCTGAATTATCAAGTTGCAAGTGAGCTAAGGTTGTAAAACTCTGCATATGTGTCTACGGAATTCGAATCGAACAATACTTATATCTCTAACGGCATTAACCTTGTCTCTATTTTTTGTGTTTGTGTCTGAAACTCCGGCCAACGAAGTTTCGGGCTATGTGGCGGTCCAGGGCCGGTTTTTCCCGCACCCTCCCTTAGACCCCGAGCAAGAGAGCAAGGACGGATCGATTGCCGCCCAGCCGGAGTATTACCACGAATGGGAAAACGGCTCCAGCTTCACCTTTGTACCTTTTGCAAGGCTTGACAGTGCCGATTCGGAGCGTACTCATTTCGACATTCGCGAGCTGAACTATCTGCACCTGGCCGATGCGTGGGAGCTGCGCGTGGGCATCGGCAAAGTATTCTGGGGGACAACGGAGTTCGTCCACCTGGTGGACATCATCAACCAGACCGATGGGGTGGAGTCGACTGACGGCGAGGAAAAGCTGGGACAGCCCATGGTCCATCTTTCCATTCCCAGAGATTGGGGGGTTTTGGACCTGTTCGTACTGCCTTATTTCCGGGAGAGAACTTTTCCGGGCCGCAACGGCCGCCCGCGCCTTGCAACGGTGGTGGATACCGACAACGCCAGGTATGAAAGCAGTGACGAAGAGCATCATACAGATCTCGCTGCAAGGTACAGCCATACCATAGGCGACTGGGATTTCGGCATCTATCATTTTAACGGCACCGGACGCGAGCCCACCCTGATTCCGGGCCTCGACAGTTCCGGCCAACCGGTTCTTATCCCTTTTTATGAACAGATCAATCAGACCGGCCTGGACCTGCAGCTGGTGGCGGGCCAGTGGCTGTGGAAGCTGGAAGCGATTTACCGCACCGGCCGGAGCGAGAATTTTTTTGCCGGCACCGGAGGCTTTGAGTACACACTCGTGGGAATCGCTGAAACCAGTCTGGATTTAGGCCTGCTGGTAGAAGGAGCATACGATGAACGCGGCAGCAGGGCCACTACCTATTTTGAAAACGACGTTATGTTCGGCCTGCGCCTGACCTTAAACGACGCTGCCAGCTCAGAGCTTCTGGCAGGATTCAGCCGGGACTTAGAAGGCTCTTCCAGTGCTCTAAGCCTTGAAGCCAGCCGTCGTTTCGGCGACAACTGGCTGCTTTCCATAGAAGCCCGGACCTTTTTGGGCCTGCCTGAAGACGATCTTTTCTACAGCCTGAGAGACGACGGTTTTATTCAACTGGAGTTAGCCTATTATTTTTAACCTTAAAAAGGAGGGAGGGTCTTTTGTTTGCAGCTGAAGAAATACTCGATATGGCCATCCGCATAGAAAAAAACGGGGAAGCCGCTTACCGTAACGCCATCGAAAATATATCAAACCCGGCACTTATTTCCTTGCTGGAATGGATGGCGGACGAAGAAGTCAAGCATGCCAAATGGTTTTTGGAATTGAAAGAGGAGGTTGCAACACCTGCAAAGAGCCCGTTTGTGCAAGAAGTGGGGCGGGAATTTATCAACGGCGTACTGGGTGAGCAGAGTTTTTCCTTAAAAGATGTCGATTTTTCTCAAATTGACCGCATCAACGATCTGATTGACATTTTCATTGAATTTGAAGAAGACGGAATTCTTTTTTACGAGATGCTGCAACCGTTTATTCAACACAAAGACAAGCTCGCACAGCTGGACGAAATTATTGCCGAAGAGAAACGCCATATCGAACAACTCCGGAAATTTAAGGAAAGCGAGACGCCGTAAAAAACCAGCAAATCAACCTCTACTTTGCGTTGAAATAAATTATATAAGGATATCACTCCAACTTCTTCACTCAATCGCTTGAAACTTCTTCATGAATTTCCTGTCGATATAATCCTTTATGATAAATGCGAGTCTTCCGCCGAATGTAAGCCACTTTTTCCGCAAAACCCCTTTTCCACCGCCCATATTAAATATTAACAGATAGTCGCCACCCGGGCTAAATACCTGAAGCGGTTCTCCCTCCAACGCGGACATCAAGTTGTTGTATAAAACTGGATTTTGACGAACGGCATATACTCCCACCTTATCAAGGGGTTGGTCCTTAAAATAAATGCAATCGCCGCCGCCAAACATTTCCGGATAGGCGGTGCTCTGTAGATGGGAATTGACCAGCATACCTCCATCCGGTCCCGTAGGGATGCCGGATCTTTCAAATATGGCATTCGGCCTTACGCCCATGGCTATAAATATAAAATCCAGATCGTATCGCTCTCCGGACTCCAGGATGATGCCATCGGGTTCAATGGTTTGAATGTAGCCGTTTGTATGGATTTCTACACCCCTACTTTTAAGGGATTTTTCAACCCGAGTTCTTACCCCCTCCGGGAAACTTACCATTAGACCACTGCCGGCAAAGATTTTTACACGGGGTTGATTTTCTCCATGCTCGGATGTCAGCTGCCAGATGTTTCCAGCAATCTCCGCGGAAGAAGGTCCGCCACCTAGAATCCCGATAGTGATGGGTTTTTGTGAAGCCAGTTCCTTGATTCTGGCTTGAGCTTCCATGAGTCTTTCAATGGGTTTGACCGAGTAAATATTCTCGGTATCTTCCGAAAGGTTCAACCGCGGCACGTAGCTGCCCGCATTGAAGGAAACCACATCATAGGAAACGGTTTCCCCGGATTCCAATTCAATTTGTTTTTCATCGGGTCTGACACGAACAGCTTTCCCCAGCACAAAAACACCACCCTGTTTTTCTACCACATGTTTAGTGGCAAACCGGATATCGGGTGGAGAATAGGTCCCTCCCAGCATACCGGGTCCCATTCCGGAATAATAATGGTGCTCGGAGGGACCGATGACCGTCACGCGGTGGCCTCTTCCCACAAAAGCATTAATATTGGCAAGGGTCACCATATGGGCATGACCACCGCCGACAAGCACCAGATGTTTTGCCATGGTTTAATCCTTTTTATCTTACAGCTGAGAGCTTTGCCATTACTGCTTTACTTTACAAACTGTCCATCAATTTCGCCAGTTGCTCCAAATGTGCCCGCTCTTCCTCTGCGATTTTTTTCAGCGCCCTTTGACTTCGTTCATCTTTGGCGCGATTCGCAGCCCGGGTATAGAGATCCAGCGCTTGGGCTTCGATGGACATGGCAAGACCGATAATATCCGACGAAGCATTCCAATCCGG
Organism: Candidatus Desulfatibia vada; assembly: GCA_014383215.1. Lineage (GTDB taxonomy): Bacteria > Desulfobacterota > Desulfobacteria > Desulfobacterales > UBA11574 > Desulfatibia_A > Desulfatibia_A vada. Next base: position 8,341 of record JACNIG010000109.1, read on the forward strand.
TTTGTATAACCCGATATACTCGTCAGTGGTAAGTCCCCCTTCCACGGCCTTTTCCACCCGTGCCGATTCAAAAGTGTCCCGGTTAATTTCTTTGCCGGTGATCTGAATGTATTCTTCTAATATGCGGTTTTGATGGAGCACTTCGATATCGGATAGCTTCCGAAATAGGGATTTAACCTCATCGACTGCCACTTTATCGATCATGGTAAGATAAAAGTCACGCAAACCAGCCTCAAGAGAATAGGCATTGATAAGTGTCTCTTCAACGGATTCGTAGCCCGTAAGAAGATCCAGTCCCTGTTCTTCCGATCCGAAAGCCACGGGATCATCCCAAGCCTTAATACCACCGGACATATTGATGACCTGATCGAATCCTTTACCGGCAAGCATTTGCGAAGCCACCCGGCTTCGTCCGCCGATAGCTCAGTAGGTCAACACCGGTTTGCTCTGATCAATTTCGTCCAATCTTTTATCAAGCTCACCAATGGGAATCAATTTTGCACCGGGGATATGATTCTTTTCGTACTCACTGGGTTGACGAACATCCAAAAGGGTAAATTCATCCTGGGCTTTTCCGGTCATAAATTCTTTGGCGGCTTCAGAATTCATGGATTGAACAGGGGTAAAAAACTGTTTCCAACGCATCACGCACTCCTTGTCTATTTATGTCGATCTTTGAAAAAAATGCAGTCTAAAAGGAATCGGTTTCCTGAACTCGTGCCATATCTCATAGGTATAGTCAACAATCACATTCGCTCTAAATCTAAATAAGTTGAAAAAGAGACGTTTTGGGTTAATCAAAAACGCAAAATTTGCGTTGAAATAAATTATATGATATCAGAAAGATAACGGCAATTAGTTTATACTCATTGATATTTACCGGGGATGGCAAGACATCGTGAACTTAAAACCGGCCTGGATCAGAATAAAATTATACAATATATTGTGTGAGGGAGATGATTACAGTTTTCCAATAATGTTCCATCGACAATGCAACTATGTTAATCATAACAACACTCTGAAACCATTAAGATCTTTTACCATTTAATCATCATCCATTTTCACTTGTATAGCCCAACAACTGTATCTGATGAAGACTGACAAAAAAATGCCCTAAATGCGGTAAAATGACAGGACAAGAGATTCCACGAAGATGGTGGATGTATTTAATCCCTTGGATTAAAAATTATTACTGTCTGGAGTGCTATCACGAGTTTGCAATAATATTTGGTAATATAACAATTTGAATCGCGTCCGTTTCGAGGCGCATAATTTTACAACCGTCTCGTAAACCAAACGCTGTTTGAATGCAAATAATCATTATAATGTTCAGCAGTTTAGGCCATCTGCCCAGCTTACCGCTTCCATATAATGATGAGGGAGCTTCTTTTCATCACTACTTAACCTGGCGGCTGTTTTTGAGACCAGCTTCCATTCGCCTTTCTCATAATATTCGGCAAGCTTGAGATAATTCCCCAATTTTCCTTTTCCATGGATGAGGGCGCTCTTGATATTATTCGAAAGCGGAAGTTTTTCCAAAAGACTCTCCATTGAATCATCCATCATAGCGTCAATGAGTGAAAAAAGGCCCATAGTAAAGAGTTCGGAGGCGTCTACTTGGGAATCACTTGCATCTCCTATGAGCTCACAGAATTTGGCCCGGATGATGGAGACCTTGATAAGCTCATCGGGCTTACCAGAGACCAATCCCGCCATAGCGATAAGAGATAAAAAGCGCCTTATCCCTGTCTCTCCGATCATGATGATTGCCTGTTTGATGGAAGAGACCTCATTGATTCTTCTGAAATAGGCTGAATTGATCATGCGTAACAACTTATAAGATACTGATAAATCTTGGATTATATGCTTTTCCAGTTTGTCGAAGTGAACATCCTTGCGGTTGGCCTCGGCCATGATCTCAAGGAGTTGTATCTGATGTGTGGATAATTCTTTCCCTTTTAGTATTTCCGGTTTACTGAAAAAATAACCCTGAAAATAGCTGAATCCCATCTCAAGGGCGCTTTTGAACTCCTCATAGGTTTCTACCTTTTCTGCCAATAGGGTGACGCCGTTTCTTGGCAACTTTTTGACGAGTTCGTCAATATCCGCCAAGGGAGTTACCCTTAAATCGATCTTTATGATATCTGCAAGGGCAATCAAGGGTACTCGCTCTTGTGCATAGATAAAATCATCCAAAGCGATGGCGTATCCAGCTTTTGCGATCTCCCTGCATGCTTCAACCACGTCTTCCCGGGGCTTTACATCTTCGAGGATCTCAACAACGATCCTGTCATGGGGAAACATTAGAGGGACTCGCTGGAGTAACAGGTCCTGAGTAAAATTAATGAAGGCCTTTTTGGGGCCTGTAATCGTTTCAATTCCAATCGAGAAAAAGCTATTAGAGAGGAGCTTTGAAGTGGCTATATTCCCGTCTATCTCCGGGAAAAAGTTGGACATACTCGTCCTGAAAAGAAGTTCATAACCATAGATTTTTTTACTTTTATTGAAAATCGGTTGCCTGGCTACATAAATTTCCACATCTAATCCTTTATCTGTTTTATGCTAAAGGTCGGAAGGCGATTTAATTACAAAGGACATGCAAAAAACATGCCTGAAAATTGCACTGCAATCGTGTCCACTGGAACAGAGCGTATTCTTTTCGTTCTCGACTTAGATAACGGCTATGACCTCCAACTATCTTGAATTATGTGATATCAAACTCGCATCGCCGCTGATTACCCCAAAGGTAGAAAGTCTGGACCAAGTTGGAAAATCCCATATCTTGTACCCCAGCCTCTTGAGGCCAACTTGAAGGTTCCTTCACCGTCACAATGCCAATCCTAAAAATATATTGATTTTGTTACCGAATCTTGTATAAGCTTTATTAATTCCCAGGAAAAAATTCAGTCAAGGAATCTTCACTTGCATTTTCAATAATGCTGAAGCTATTTTTTCAGATAGCCGATGAGAAATATATCTACTGATTTTGTTTATTCAAAAGTTTTTGAATAGGATAATAAGAATATGCGAGGGACATCCATATCGGTAATAATAGTTTTTTTAGTTGCAAGCTTTTTGGTCGGTTGTGCAACTACTCCTTTAATAGAGGCAGTTCGCAACGATAATGTAAATTCTGTAAATGCTCTTATTGAAAAGGGCGTAAATGTAAATGAAGAAAGTTTTGGTGACGCTCGAGGACCTTTGGATTGGGCCGTGGAGGCAGGACATTTTGATATTGTTCGCCTTCTTGTTGAAAACGGCGCAAAAACTCAATATCACGGTTCTGCTCTGCATTGTGCAGCCCAATTTGGCCATACAGATTTAGTGCGTTTCCTAATAAAGAACGGCGCAAATGTGAATGCTCAAGATAGTCAAGGACATACTTCCCTGCATTTAGCAATCTGGAAAGGTCATGTCGAAATCGTACAGATGCTACTCAACAATGGAGCCTCCACAAGCATTAAAAGTATAAGTGGCTATACACCTATGTATTATGCTCAAAAATATGGTAACACATATATCGAACGTATGTTAAAGAAAGCTGAAGAAGAGTATTATTTGACTATAGAGAGGTCTGGTTCTTCTGTTACTAAAGAGGTTCCAATTGCTGGACCGGCTGAGCAGTCGCCCGCAGTTTCGGATTATGTGCCTGCCACATCCATCGACTTCGGCTCCTACCATGCCCTTGTAGTAGGCAATAACGACTATCGATACTTGCCCAAGCTTAGCACAGCGATAAATGATGCCCAAGCCATAGCCTCTCTTCTTCAATATAAATATGGGTTCAAGGTTAAGCTCCTTATG
>JACNIG010000235.1 GCA_014383215.1 Candidatus Desulfatibia vada
TCGAGATTGTTCTCCTTGACACAGGCAGCCACGCATTCCATGAAACCTTCACATCTTGTAAGATTAAAGGCATAGCCGAATAAGACATCTTCTACCGGCTCCGTGGAGCTCATCTGGATATCCACGCCTTTTCTCAGTTTGGCTAAGCGCTCTAAGCGCGCAACTGCCTCATCCTTTTCCTCCTGGGTCATGAGGCGGTAATTTTTCTTGAAATATTCCTGCCACTTTAATGCGCTCTCTTCGCTTGAACCGAGCAAACCGGTTCCACATCCCGATACCATCGCCGCGCTGCCCAGGGCGGCGGCCTTTAAAGCTCTGCTGAGAAATTCGCGCCGCCCGCACTGCTTTTCCTGCAGTTGGTTGCTCTCTTTTTTCTTCAGACAATCGTCATTTTGTCTGGAATCCATGTTGTTTCCCTATTTAGTGCCATCCATTCTGGATAGACACTATTTAACTAAAGGACGTGAATATGTTCTGGGCCAGCGCTTTTCAAAAAGCGGCGAATGGGGATCGTGGCAAGAGGTACAGTTCTTGACAACCCTGTTTCCCGCCCAAAAGGAGACGCGCTTACCGTGGGCACCACCGACCCAGTCTTTGTGCTGCCTGAAATGGCACTGCCCGCACATGCGATAGCTGTGATCCATATCCACTTTAAAGCCCTTTTCAGTCACTAGAAAATCACGCTCATCTTTTTTATGACATGTAAAACAGGATAAAGGTTTTTGTTTTCTTCCATGAACCGATGTAATATCACCATGGGCCATTTCCGCAGCACTTGCTATCGTGACGGCTTTATTATTGTGACATTGACTGCACTTAAAGCGCTCTACCTTATCCTTGCGGGTCTCTGTCCAGAAAATTCCCCCCTGGTATTTTGTCTTCACCAGAACAGTATCGCCCGGAAGCGGCGGAACTGATTCGATCCGCTCTTCATCATTAAAAGGGGCGGTCGCCTTTTTTATGGTCGCCACAACTCCGCCTTGTCCGGCAGATACTTGCAACCCTGAAAGGATGAGAAGCAGGGCAGGCAATATCCGGAAAAGATAACTCTTTGATGTTGGTGTCTTCATGAAATTTATGCTTTATCCAGCTAAGGATTCTCTTTTAAACGGCACAATAAAAGCATCCGGAACATGACATTGCCGGCAATTACCCCGCGAAGGGTGCTCCACGCGAATGGTCGTCACCGCACCCGGACCCACATGACAGGCAATACAATTGCCTCTCATCTGAAGATCATGGGGGATGGGAGGCGGAGACCCCGACAAATGCGACCGGCCCAAACGAGGAGGAGGCAGGCTCATCCAGTTGCTGGCAACGAACAATTTTTCCGTTACGGTTTTAGCGTGGCATTGTCTGCAATACGTCTGCTCCGGATGGGGCGTTATGGGCGTATTCCTTTTTAGTTCCTGGGTCCAACCACCCCTGGCATGACATGTAAGACACGCCAGCTTGGTTCCGTCTGTTTCTTCAACTTTATGCGGAATATAGGGTGGTGACCCCGCATACTCTCTGCGGGAGTAATATTCAGCCAGTGTCCGTTCGGTGGACGTGCCTTGCAGATAGTCCTCAGATATGCGGTCATAGTTTGCAAAGACGGCCTCCCCGTTCTGATCGAAGTCCCGGCCCTGCGTTTCCACCCCCGCTGCTTCAATCTCCTGCGGCTTATAGGAAAGCGCCGCAAGCACGATAAAGGGTAATGCCGCAACGCATATCCCGGCAAAAATCAGAAAAACCTTACCAACCTTCCGGTCCGCCTTATGATTTGGCTTTTCCATCATGCTCTCTCCAGTTTTACAGCGCATTTTTTATAATCAGGCTGTTTGGATATGGGACAAAAAGCATCCAAAGTGACCTCGTTGATTAAGTATTTTTCGTCGAAGAAGGGCACAAAAACCATGCCCATGGGCGGGTTACCCCGGCCGTTGATACTGGCCTGCATAACTATGGAACCCCTTCTGGAAGTAATTTTGACTTTGCTGCCGTTGGTAATACCTAAGCGGGCCGCATCGTCGGGATTGACCTCCACATAGGATGAAGGAACCGCTCTGTGCAGGATCGGGACGCGTCTGGTCATGGAACCGGTATGCCAGTGTTCCAAAACCCGGCCGGTATTGAGCCAGAAGGGGTATTCACTGTCGGGCGATTCCGCCGCCGGCTCATAGGGCCGCAGCCATATCCAGGCCTTGCGATCCGGCTTGCCGTAAAAGTCAAAATCATCTCCCTGGGCGGCCGGATCATATTTGGGATTGTATCGCCACTTGGTCTCCATACCATTGACAAAAGGCCATTGAATGCCTGAGCGCGCCTTAAGCTCCTTGTAAGGAGCCATACGGTGCTTGGGATTATCGTGGAAGCGGATATACTCATTCCAGATATCTTCAATGTAGGTCTCCCGGCTCCAGGGGAACTGCTTTTCAAATCCCAATCTTCGGGCCACTTCAATGAGCTGCCAGGTATTGCACATGGTATCCCCCGGAGTGGGAATGATCTGCTCGTTGTGTTGTGTACGCCTTTCCGAGTTCCCGAAAAAGCCTTCCCGCTCGATCCACAGAGCCGAGGGGAGTATCACATCGGCTACATCGGAAGTAGGTGTGGGATATATTTCGGATACCACCATGAAGCGCCCGTCCTTAAGTGCGCCGTTTCGATACCTTTTCAAATTGGGCATCGTGACCATGGGGTTGGTCACCTGAACCCACATGAACCTGATATCTCCCCGGTCCAGCGCCCGGAACATCTCGACGGTATGATAGGTAGGTTTGGGATCGATGTTTTCCACCGGTACCTGCCAGATTTCTGCCGCCATCTTCCGGGCCTCTTCCTGCATGACAACGCCGTGGGGAAGTTTATGGGTCAGGGTGCCCACTTCGCGCACCGTACCACAGGCGCTCGGCTGACCGGTCAGAGAGAAAGGGCTGTTGCCGGGACTGGAGATCTTACCCACCAGAAGATGAATATTGTAAACCAGGTTGTTGATCCAGGTGCCCCGGGTATGCTGGTTCATACCCATGCACCAGAATGAGGTCACTTTTTTGTCCGGGTCGCCGTAAAGAGAGGCCATATACTTGATATCTTGGGCGGAAACGCCGGATATTTTTTCTACGTTCTCCGGCGTGTAATCCTTTAAAAACTCTTTATACTGCTTAAAATCGACGGTTTCGGCTTTATCTTTGAACTTGAAATGGTCCTGGGTACCGTAGCCGATATTGGTTTTCCCCTTATGAAAGGAAACGTGCTTTTTCACAAAATCCCAATTCACCCACTTATTACGGATGATCTCGTAACAGATGGCATTGGCCACGGCCAGATCCGTTTGAGGCCTGAAGAGGATCGATTTGTCCGACCCCTGGCTGGAACGGGTGGTGCGGGTGGCAAAATCGATGATCTTGACATGTTTTTTACTCTTGCGATTGGCCAGCATTCTCGAAAAGAGAACCGGGTGCATTTCTGCCATATTGTTGCCCCAGGTGACAAAGACGTCAGCGTGATCGATGTCGTCATAGCAGCCCATGGGCTCGTCCAGACCGAAACTGGTCAAAAACCCCGTAACGGCGCTTGCCATGCACAGACGGGCGTTTGCTTCTACATTGTTGGTGCCGATACACCCCTTGAACAATTTGGATGCCGCATACCCGTCGGGAATCGACCATTGCCCGGACCCGTATATGGCTACGGCGTCCTTTCCGTGACTCTTGATGGTCTCTTTCATTTTCTCGGCCACCAGATCGAGGGCTTCTTTTAGAGGAACCTCAACCAGCTTGCCGTTTTTGCGGACCAAAGCTTTTTTTATTCTGTCCTCGCCATAAAGGATCTGGATGGAATGATAGCCTTTTACACAGCACAACCCTTTATTGACCGTACAGTTGGGATCGCCTTTTACGGCCACAGCCCGCTCGCTGGAAACGCCGACCAGAAGGCCGCATCCTGTGCCGCAAAACCGGCAAGGTGTCTTTTTCCATTGAATCATTCCCGCGGGGAGGTCTTTGCTTTTCCATGCCCCGAAACTGATTCCCGGAAACAGGGTCGATGCTGCTGCAACGGCACTGTTTAAGGCCAAGGATTTAATGAATGATCTTCTGGTAATATTCATGTGGCACTCCTTTGTTTACGCATCCCCATGGCCAAATGTCATGCCAAGAGACTGTAATGATTTTAATTGCTTAATTTTTTTCTGTAGCTCCTGCTCCTGTTCTTCATTGGGCGCGTCGGTCACAAGGATCAGGATCTCTTCATTTTCGGCGGGCATCACTTCACAGTGATCCAGAGCCGCGAGTTCATTGAGCAGCTCCTCCTTGGCCCCCTTTACAGGGTATGCCAGGTAGCTGAAGACAGGCATTGATTTCTCCTTCTAACAATCGGTCTATAGAAAGATGTATACCAACTTTTGAGAAATATTATAACCTCTTTCTTTGTAACAGAGGTGTTAAAGTTGTTACTTTTACCTCAATCGAACGCAAACAAAATGAAGAAATTCTGGGTCATCCTTGACTTGCGCTCAATTGAGGTTTTAAGGAGGTAATTTAATTTTTATCACTAAAGTAGGATTTATTCTTTGACTTAAGTCAAAAAATATAAAATCGTTTTACGATTTTATATAACGCGGCTGCGCCGCTCACCAAATTATTGACTATTGGGATTTATTGGGACAACATATTCCATATTCTATAAAAATGGTGACGAGATAATTGCAGAAGGGAGAACGATGAAAGTTCGAGACATCATGACTACGGAAGTGGTCACGCTAAAGGTGGATGAAGAGTTATCCCTGGCAAGCGATATCATGACCCTGGCTAGAATCAGACACTTGCCGATTGTTGAAGGCGACCGCCTGGCCGGAATTATCAGCCAGCGTGACCTGTTCAAAGCGTCCCTGGATTCGGTAATGGGCTATGACTATGGCCAGGCCCGTGATCACCTCAAGACTGTGACCATCAAAGAGGTGATGATCGAAAAAGTTATTACAATCGGACCGGATACCCAGATCCATGAGGCCGGACAGATCTTGATTGAGAAAAAAATCGGCTGCCTTCCGGTAATCCAGGGCAACGCTCTCCTTGGAATGGTGACCGAAACCGATATACTGCAGTTTTATGTCTCGCGCCACCAGAAGGAAATCGCCGGTGATCCGGGGTGAGTTTTGAAGTTCCCCACGGATCCGCTAAAAACTAAATGGGGATTGTGCTCGCTATTGCAGTTCGCCGAGGATTGCTATATCAGCGGAGCCGCGTTTGCTTTCAAATAAGCTTTGTGGTATATTGTAATAATCATTTCTGGAGTGAAACCGTTAGGGGTGCTTACAGGCTGAGAGGCAATGGTGTGCCAACCCTAGGAACCTGAACTCGATAATGCGAGCGTAGGAAAGCGGATGTGACTTAAACCAAGGGTCTCACCGTAAAAACCCTTGGTTTTATTTTTTTGGAGGCAATTATGACACAACTGGAACTTGCTAAAAAAGGTATTATTTCAAGCCAGATGGAACTGGTGGCGCAATATGAAGGGCTGGAAGCTGAGTTTATCCGGCAGGGCCTGGCACAAGGCACCATTGTAATCCCGGCCAATATCAACCATACCAACCTCACTCCTCGCGGTATCGGACAGGGGCTTAAGACCAAGGTCAATGCTAATATCGGCACATCTTCCGACTTTGCTGATATCGAAAAGGAGCTGGAAAAGCTGGCCGTTGCCGTTGCCGCCGGCGCGGATGCCGTCATGGACCTTAGCACCGGCGGCGATATAGCGGCAGCAAGACGGGCCGTAATCACGGCCTGCCCTTTGCCTGTGGGCACGGTGCCGATTTACCAGGCGGGCATTGCAGCTATAGCCAGACACGGCGCTATCGTCAAGATGACGACGGATGATCTGTTCGACTCGATTGAAGAGCATGCCCAAGACGGGGTTGATTTCATCACCGTGCACTGCGGCGTTACGCAGTCAGCCATTAGTCGTCTCCGGCAGCAGGGCAGAGTAACCGACGTGGTTTCACGCGGCGGTGCTTTTCTGATTGCGTGGATACTGCATAATGAACGTGAAAACCCGCTCTATGAACACTATGACCGCCTGCTGGAAATAGCCAAAAAGTTTGACGTAACCTTAAGCCTCGGGGACGGCATGCGTCCCGGCAGCCTGGCAGACGCCACTGACCGAGCCCAGATTGAAGAGCTGCTTGTCATAGGAGAATTGACCCAGAGAGCCCGGGAGGCTGAGGTCCAAGTGATGGTTGAAGGTCCGGGACATTTGCCCCTGAATCAGATCGAAACGAACGTCCAGTTGCAAAAATCGATCTGCCAAGGAGCCCCCTTTTACGTGTTAGGCCCCCTGGTAACGGATATAGCCGCCGGCTATGACCACATCACCGGTGCTATCGGCGGTGCGATTGCCGCGGCTGCCGGTACCGACTTTCTTTGCTACGTAACTCCGGCCGAGCACCTCTCCTTGCCTGATGCCGAGGACGTGAGGCAAGGGGTAATCGCCTCCCGCATTGCCGCCCATGCCGGTGATATTGTCAAAGGTGTCAAGGGAGCTGCGGATTGGGACTTGAAAATGGCTCAGGCCAGAAAACGCATAGATTGGCAGGAGCAGATAAGACTCTCCATCGATCCGGAGCATTCCGGTAAGGTGCGCAGCAAGCTCGAATCGAAGGGGACGGCATGCAGTATGTGCGGTCAGTACTGTGCCATGGAACTGATGGCTAAATATATGGGGCTTTCCGCGGCAAAATGCTAACTTGTTCTCATCCATTACGGGCATTAACTATCCGAAACAGCCGGCGGAACATGATAGTCAAACAATCGTAGAATAAAGCGGCATGGTGATAACCCTAAAGGCCGTCACTATGCATTCGTTTGCGTATTCCAAGTTTTAGGTGGATGATTGATTCTTGCTAACTAGAGATTTAGGATAGCCGGAGATTTGAACGCGGTGGAAGGCTTCCGCCAGTTCGAAATTTTCTTCAGCGGCCAGATCCCGACAGAAACCCCGCAGCCAGGCTTTCAAATCGGGAATATCTAATTCCTTGACCTGGGTGACATGAGACTGCAAGGCGGCAAGCTTGAGATCGAAGGTGCTGGTGATATCGGAACGATAATTGACATCTTCCGCGGCCCAGAAGAGGATTTCCTCCACTTTATGCGGCTCCAGGCCCTCTTCCAGCAAATCGGGATAAGCCAGATAATCCCTGGCAAAGGGGAAAACGGCATCCAGGACAACCTGGCCGATGATGCGATGATCACGATGCCAGAGATAGCGCCTGTAAGGGTCGGACGTTACCACAACACTGGGCTGAAACATGCGGATCAAGCCAACGATATGTTTGCGCAACTGCGGAGTCTCCTCTAAGCCCTGGTCGGGATATCGCAAGAATTTGACCTCGCGCACGCCCAAGATTTGGGCCGCCGCCAATTGTTCTTTTTCCCGTATTTGGGCCAGTAGCTCCGGTTTCATACTGCGGTCGCTGGTGCCTTTTTCACCGCTGGTACAAACGACATAAACCACCTGTCGTCCCTCTCGAATCCATTTAGCCACCGTTCCTGCAACGCCGAATTCAGCGTCATCCGGGTGTGCTGCTATGACCATAACATCCGCAGGTGTTATCAAACTAAGCCTCCTGATACTGTTGTTTCAACACCGTCGCGTACTGGTCCATTATGGCAGAAGCCACATGCGACCAGTCGAACTCGAATACGGATGCACGCACGATCTCGGGCGCCGGCGTTGCGGCCGCCGCGTCCGACAAAAAACTCTCTATGCCCTTGGCCAAGGCAGCAGGAGTGTAGTCGCTGACCACATAGCCGGTCTGTCCCTCACGCAAAATACGCTCGATGGCACCCACCGGCGTGGTCACAACCGGCGTCCCGCATGCCAGGGATTCGAGCCCCACCATTCCGAAGCTTTCATAGCGGGAAGGAATAACAAGCACGTTGGCCGCATTATAATATGGCGGCAGGTCAGCGTGCTCGATCCGCCCGGCAAACATCACCCGGTCCTTGAGGCCGAGTTTAAGAACAAGCTGCCATAGATGTTGATATGCCGGGGACTGCTCTCCGTCTCCGCCGACTATCACCAGCCGCAGTCGTGTGTGGTTGCGCAGGTAGGCGAGGGCCTCTATTAAACGGTCCAGACCCTTTAAGGGATCAAACCGTCCGACATAAAGCACAATCGATTCGTCCGCTTCAAAACCGAGCCGTCGCCGCGCGGCAAGCCGGTCGAGTGGTCGAAAAAGATTCAGATTAACACCGCAAGGTACCACTTTGATTCTTTCAGCAGCGGCATCATAAAAACGCATGAGCTTCTCTCGTTCTTTTGCTGTGGACGCCACAATACAATGGCACCCTTTTGCCAATCGTTTTTCACTGACAATGCGCAGCTCGGGTTCCGGCTCGCCGGCAGCCACCATGTTTTTCAATGCGCCCAGCGTGTGAAACATGACGATATGCGGGACGTGCCAGCGGTTTTGGGCTATTTGCCCTAACAGGCCGGACAGCCAGTAGTGACTGTGAATCAAGTCGTAGCAAAGACCATCTTGCGCCTGGAAACTCTCCAGCGCACGGAAATAATCCTTCACAGAGTGGTAAAGAGCAAGTTTGGGCACCGGACCAGCGTGGCCGTTGCTCAAATGTATCAGCCGCACATTTTCATCCAGGTTAACGACCTGACCGTTTGTATGAGCGTTCTGGCGCGTAAAGATGTCAATGCGATGACCGCAACGCCCCAGCTCCCGTGCCAGCTCGCGGACATAGACGCTCATTCCGCCGGTGTTTTGACTCCCTATTGCTCCTATGGGGCTGGAATGGAGACTGAGGATCGCAATTTTTAACGTTTTGGTTTTCATAGTAGTAAAGAAATCCCGGTCCATAGGATCAGGCTTTGGTTTACCCCTGGAAGGGGTTAATATTACAGTGTATTAAGTGACTAAAGTGAACTAAAGTTTGAAGTGCCTAAAGTTATGGTGTCGCTACGCTCCGCTGGTTTTATATAATTGGCAAAATACCTTAACCCTGGCCCAGACCGATCACCGGTACTATTTACTGAAAACGTCAGGCCTGTAATGAGACGTTGGCTATCTCTGGAAATTACCAAGGCGCACCAGGGCGGGCTTTAGCTCACTTTAGTTCACTTCAAACTTTAGGCACTTTTATTGTGAGTTCTTGCCGATTTAAACAAAATTGTCCGGCGGCTGACACGGAACGCTATTTTAACAAATGCTACAGGTGAATCCGGTAGCTGAACAGCGGAAGTGGACGGCCGCCCAAGTATTGTTTGTATTTTTCGTCTCCTTTGAGAAAGTCGTATTTGCGTCGGCCTCTCCGGATACTCTCTTTAATGCTCAGTACTTTGCTGAGCAAACCCACGCTCAACGAACTAAAACGCATATCATAGCCGCTGTTGTAAAGATAGACCGTTGATCCATTGTCAAAACACAAGACCGCGGCCACAGGCTGCCCGTCAAGTTCTAAAAAAGCAAGTTTTAGCATGTGATGGGCTGCCATGCTTGCGGCCAGAGATCTAAAATAAGCCTCCATTTGCGAGGTCATGAAAGCTGCTTTGTCAGGCCGGTTTGACCTGAACAGCTCCATAAAAACATCTATTTCGGTACGGACTGAATCGGCATCCTCGACAATGCGGTATTCGACCTGACCGGCCGCATTCAGCCGCCGCAGCTTGCGCCTGATCTCGTGGCGCTGTTTGCCGGTAAGTCGCTCTAAAAAAGCCTCCCAGGAAGACGGCAATGCCATTGCATAAGTAACCTTGTCCGGCTTGCAGACCACCCGATACCCCAGACCAGGTGCGATTTCAACCAAATCCTTGACCACGTTTGATTCGCCCAGTACCGGTTTCAAGTTCAAAAGCACAAAACCTTGGTTTTGTAAATACTCAATGATTACGGTGAAAAATTCCGGTCCCCTCTGCGGTGCAACAATGAAATCCATATAATCACAAAGGTCGGAATGGCCCAGCAGGAAAGCTGTGGTTCCGTCGGCCATAAGCGGTGCAATCCCGATCAGGGTTTTTTTATGCCGGACGGCCCGAATGCACGGGGTCATTCCGGTGCCAAAATGACGCCACCAGACTTGCATCCAGGCAGGCTCCATAAAGAGACACTCCCATGGCAGCAACCGGCCGGTATCCATGCGGCAATCCGAGACCTGATCAAAAGTTAAGGATGTCACCGAATAGTCATTTCTCCGTATATTGCCTGTAAACATATCAAAAATCAAAGACAGCTCAAAAATTAACACATAGTTATTATAGACAATATTGTTCTTTTAGTTTTCCATCAAATTTGTTGCCAACAAATTTGATGGAAAATTCTTGACACGCCATATTTTAGACTGGCCTAGTAATCTGTTTCGTAAATCATTTGCGAGTGGGTACTACTTATATTCAGCCTGCTGATGATTAACTCTTCAGCCGCCAGCGGGAACCCTCCTTCGTATCCTCGATGGTGATACCTACTTTCTCAAGGCACTCGCGAATGGCATCGGCATCGACCCACTGTTTTTTATCCCTGAAATATTTTCTTAAATCAAGCAGTTCCTCTATTAGAGGGGCCAGACAATCTTCCGCACTTTGTGGCGCAGACGCCAGCCGGACTCCCAAAAGAACGATCTGCTCGCGCAGGATTTCCCTGGCCTGAGAGATGAATTCTTCGCTTTCCAGTTCCTGGTGCGCTTGCCATATACTTCGATCCAGCTCCAGAAGCGCGTTAACGGTTTTTTTGGAGTCGTGCTTTTCAAGACCTTCACCAAAAACCGACTCAAGGGTACGAACGGTCTCCCAGAAGGAGCCCTCCACATCTCCAGTATCGGGAGCGGCGACGCCGGCAACCGGTACCTGTGGCTGCCACTGTCCCTCAACATCCAGACCGCGCAAAACATCCAGTCCAAAATAATCGCCTTTTTCAAATATTTTTTCAACACCACGTCGCCGCAGAGTTACGCTTCCAAGGCCTTCGATTCGAACCTGCCCCTTTTCCAGCTCGATGATGCAGGCCGTGTGTTCATCCAGCCCCAAAACGGCAACATCTTCGGGCAGCTGTGATTCAAGCAGCCTGAAACGCGGTTCACCCATGTAGCAGAAGCGGGTGTCGTGAGTACCCCCTTCAGCGTTGTTCCAATGTGGTATCACGACAAGATCGATACCAAAACGCCCCAGAATATTTATTCCATCAAACCAGTACGGCTTTTCACCAACCTTATAAATCTCATAAACCGGCAGCGTGAACCGCCCAACCGTCAGCGCGGCGGCGCTGGCCGCTACCAGGCAACCACCGTTTTGGATACGCTCGGTAAAGATATCCGGGATTAAAGTTTGCCGCCATTGTCTTATGGCATAGGTGGGACTGCCGGGGCCTATCAGAATAAAAGCAGCCTGTCGCAGGGTTTGTAAAGCCTGCTGAGCTTCATAGGACGAAGCGGCGTCGGCGGACGCAAATGAAGCGATGCTCATGGGATGTTGGACATGGGAATCAAAATAGGCCACCGCTTTGCGTGACAACTGATTCGTATTGAGCTGAAAGCCGGCCGGAGTGTCCAAAAATACGGCCGGCGCAGGTTCAGGCAGTCTCGCCAACAACTCCTTATGGACTTCTACCATGGTGGCAGTCAACTCTCCGGACCCCATTAATACGATAAAACCTCTTGGCAACGACATTTCAAAAGCCTCTCACTATCCCATAAAACATTCGGGTTAAATCTATTCGGCCTCATTCTTGATTACAAGGGGTTAGAAATAGAGTTGTCATCTTAAAACCCCGGAGGTCTTTGGGACATTTGTTATAACCAGATCGTAAATGAACAAAAAAAGGATGACAAGCAAAAACGCATTGGAAAAAAATAAGTAAAACTAAAACGCTTGCAGATCACATCTTGATTTTCGGTGTCAATACATATAATCATCCATCAGCGGAATGGATGATCTTTTTTTAAAGCGTGTGCTGTTTGAGTGTATTAGGGATCCGTTAGAAAGAACAGACGGATGCCGCAATTGTTTCATAGCAAACGATTGCCCATCGTAAAGCAAACCTGTTGTTTTTTGTGATAAAAGCCTCTGTTCTTTCTTTACGAGCCCTTATACACGAGTTCACACGGTTTAAAAAAAGATTTTCCATGAAGCGACCAT
>JACNIG010000001.1 GCA_014383215.1 Candidatus Desulfatibia vada
TGTAATTCCAAGATTTTGTGACCCTTTCGGAGACAGAGAATTAGAATCCATAACCACCGATGAAATCCTGTCATTTTTAACCCGGTTAACCGAGGGGAACAAACAAACAAC
Organism: Candidatus Desulfatibia vada; assembly: GCA_014383215.1. Classification (GTDB taxonomy): domain Bacteria; phylum Desulfobacterota; class Desulfobacteria; order Desulfobacterales; family UBA11574; genus Desulfatibia_A; species Desulfatibia_A vada. Next base: position 112 of record JACNIG010000001.1, read on the forward strand.
CAAAGCAAACCGATATTCCAACCTCAGTTCCTTCTTTAATTTCATTATAAACACATTCGATCTTAAATTTCAAAATCCGTGTGATTCTCCGGTCCTGAAAAAGCTGTTCAGAGAACCTAAGCCCCCGCCGTGGCCGATGATAGAAAAGGATCTTGTTGATGAGGTCATTTTCAGGACTGATAATCTCAGAAACCGGATTATGCTCGAACTAATGGCCCGTGGTGGCATGCGGATCGGTGAAGTGCTTAATCTAACACGCAGGGATGTTGAAGATCGAAAACTTATAATATGTGACCCGAAAAGCGGCCGGGAAGTTGAAGTCGTTTTCATTCCTCGAAAGGTGGCTGATCGACTTAATCAATATATCCGGGATAAAGGAATTGAGCCTGGACAAAAGATTTTTCCAATAACCTATTCAGCGGCAAGAGCTATGGTTATTAAATCCGGTAAAATGGTTGGCATTCATCTTCGGCCCCATGACCTCCGGCGCCATTCAGCATCTTTTGCATCTCGGGCAGGGACTCCGCTCGAAATTGTCAGCAAAGTCATTTTACGGCATTCAAATTTGTCGACCACACAAAGATATTTGGGTAAAATCAGTGACATAGAAGCTATGAGATGGATTGAAAACCTTTACGGTTAAACTAATCAAAAAACCAAGGTGGGGCCAAACACGTTCCACCTTGGTCTATTTGCGTATTCCGGCGAAAACTGCCACCTATTCCGGGAATAACTTTACCACTTATACCCTCATCCAATTCCCTTGTTGATAGCAATACCAAAGTGGCAGGTTTGCGTCAATTATTTGCGTAAATTTTTCTTACAGAATCTCCTTCCAATTCTATTCTATGAGCATTATGAATAATACGATCACAGATAGCATCTGCAATAGTAGGATCACCTATGACTTCATGCCAGTTAGTTGCAGGGAGTTGAGATACAAAGACCGATGATTTTCGTCCGTGTCGATCCTCAAGGATTTCCAGTAAAGTGAGACGACTCCGCGCATCAAGAGGTTCAAGGCCAAAATCATCCAGGATGATAACATCCAGTTTTTGTATTTTAGTAAGCTCTTTGAGATAACTCCCATCTGCCCTGGATAATTTTAGATTGGCAAACAGCTTTGAACAGGGATAGTACCCCACCTTGAATCCGTACATACAGGCCTGATGGCCCAGAGCGGAAGCGATAAAACTCTTTCCCGCTCCGGTTGGGCCTGTCAGAATACAGCCTTGGTGTGATTCTATCTACTGGCAGTTAGAAAGCCGAAGCAGTTGGTTTTTATCAATGTTCCTGTTCAAAGCAAAATCGATCTCTTCGAAAGAGGCCTTGTAGCGAAATCTTGCACCTTTTAAAAGTCGTGTGAGTTTGCGATTGTGCCGGTCATCCCACTCTGCATCCACGAGATGTGAGATGAGTTCATCGGCTGTAAACTGGTTTTTGACACCAGTCTCCATGGTGTTTGTAAATGCCCTTGCCATACCGTAGAACTTCATCTGTTCAAGTTTCTGCAAGGTAGCCTGATTGTTATTCATTGGATTCTCCTTCTTTATTGATAGTATTGGCTTCCCCGGATGTTTTCATGGGAAGAAAGTGCCATTTCCCTTGATTCAGTCAGTGGTTCTTCTTCCAGACCTCTATCGAGGATGTTTTTAATGCGTTTATAGGAATAAAACCCGAAGCCAAGCGCGCGGGCACATGCCTTGTTCAGCCTGTCTGGCCCATGCTTTTTTACAAGATTAAGTATGCCCATGCAGGTCTTGAATGCCTGTTCCGGATGCTCTCTGCTTTTGAGAACCATCTGTATTATCTCGGCAACATCGTCTCCGATAGATTGCGCCCATCTGATAAAACGTTCGGGATTCCACTGGGCATAAAATCGGTGATGGGACGGCATGTGGATATGCAATGTTGTATATCCGTTGGGACTACGGTCTCTTTTGTACTGAATGATCCGTACGTTATCGCAATATATTGCTACATTCCTGTCATCGTATACGACCCTTACCCGTTTCCCCTTGAGCTGCCACGGCACACTGTAATAATGTCTGTCTTCACGCAATTCGATATGGTAGTTGAACTGCACGGTGAGTTCCCTGCTATGTTTGATGGCATACCGCTCCTTTGGCAGGGGCTTGAGAACCGGCTTCTCAATCTTATCAAAGAGCTCTCTTCTGGAGGTTTTCAAACGCTGAAAGGGTGTATTGTTATGCTGCTCCAGAAGGTCCCATATGACCTCGTTGAGTTCCTTCAGAGAGTAAAATGTCCTGTTCCTTAACGGCGCATATATCCTCTGGTAGACAAGATTTACGGCATTTTCTACAAGCGCTTTATCCTGAGGTCGGCGAACACGTGCGGGAAGGACAACCGTTTGATAATGCCCGGCAAAGTCGT
>JACNIG010000146.1 GCA_014383215.1 Candidatus Desulfatibia vada
AAAAATCCGGTGAACTTCACCGTCTATCCTCCCTTCGCTGGATTCTACCAAGGCTTTTTTGCCAGGCATTTCAACTATAACAATGAGTATTTTCGGAGTACAGAAGTTATCTGGAAGAAAAGTCGTGCAGGTTTGTTAGTATACAAAATAATTCTATCAAGAATTGAATTCATGTATCATATAGGAAATCCTGCATTTCCGGATCATGGCCCAATACGGTAGCGACCACAAGATGTTGTAGCATTCGATCATGATCAAAATGGCGAATTGAATCATGCTCAGGTGAGCTTTTGAGCTCATATGTCATCGTTTACCTCGGTTGACCTACATGGCAGATAGCTGGAATTTTCGGTGGTATTGAGTTTTTGAGATATCCAGATGATAGCCCGTGTGGCACAGGAAGCTTGGTCGACCTTGCAACGACTCTACCCGCGCTTATCATACCCACAAATAGAAAGACAAACAATTGGAGATTCAATCAAAAAATTGGCAAAATTTTTAAGAAAGTTTTTCAGTTGTGACCTTATCTGTCAAGCCCCCATGTTATCATGACCCAAAACTATGAAATCCGCCACACTGCCGGCGGACAAGTCCGTAATCCGCAGCCCAAAATCCGAAATAGGAGGGCCGTATTTGACAAAACCGGATGTTATCATACGTATATATTACGGATGAGCCATTCGTTAAAAGGCCCGATTTTAATTGATTTCTATGTGTTTTTCTTGTAAACGAAATTAGGCAAAATTTCCGATCCAGGTTCCTTTTTTCAACCCTGTAAGGAAAAAGAGGCTTCAATATGGTCCATGGTCGCCAAAAAACCCCGTTATTCCGAATGGAGAGCGGGGTTTTTGTATTTTAGGGAGCCAGGAAATACATATACAAAAGATAATGGTATTTAAATTGGGAATAAACCAACGTAGGCAAGAACGTCCCGGAGATCACACTTAAGATCTCAAAACGTCTTCCCGCCTGGCGCAAGACAGGCTGGTTTTTGAAAGGGAAAAAGTATGACAGATGCTAACATAATTGTTCCTGTTGAACACGTTGAAAGGACTATTCTTATGATACGAGGGCAAAAGGTGATGATCGACGCTGATCTCGCAAAGCTCTATGGTGTGGCTACTAAACGGCTTAATGAACAAATCAGGCGGAATCGAGACCGTTTTCCAAATGATTTCATGTTCCGGCTTACTGCTCGTGAAAAGAGTGAAGTGGTCGCAAATTGCGACCACCTTTCTCAGTTGAAATTTTCCACGGTGTTACCTTATGCATTTACGGAGCACGGGGCAATTATGGCAGCCAGCGTGCTTAATACACGGCGTGCAATAGATGCCAGTATTTTTGTTGTGCGTGCATTCGTCAAACTCCGTGAAATGCTGGCAACTCATAAAGAATTGGCTCAAAAGCTTGTGGACTTGGAAAGACGCTTTGAAGATCATGACGAGAGTATCGGTGCAATATTCGAGGCAATCCAGCAGCTCATGGCTCCACCCGAAAAGCCCAGAAAACGCATAGGATTTGAGGTCAAAGAACCGAAAGGCCGCTACGGTAAAAGGACGGGGAAAAAGAGGAAATGAACACTGAAATCAAGTTTCCAGTTTCCAGTACCCAATACCCAGTATCCCCCGCTTCAGCGGGGCAACACGCAACACATAACGCGCAACCAGCAACTTTGGTTTTTCAATTAACAGTCAACAGCAGACTTGACCCCTACTTCATCCCAATCAATTCCGTGCAGCTTGATCATTTCATCAAAACCTTTGGGTTTAAATCGGCCCCTTTCAACAAAAGGGAATTTACTTCCAGATACCAGTTGCTTGCTAACATCCGAGATCAAGATTTGTCCGCCTTTAGCCTTGGCGACAATCCGTGAAGAAATAACAACTGCCTGCCCGAAAGGATGCCTTCCTTCACGCCTGACTACTTCACCTGTATTGATACCCATACGGACTTTGATTAAGGGTAAGTTTTTGGACAGTTCCTTTTGGATATCACAGGCACACTTTATTGCCGACGATGGGGATTCAAATGATAACATGAAGCCATCTCCAAGATTCTGCAATTCCCTGCCCACATAGCTCCTCACTTGATCACGAACAATCTTGTCGTGTTGAAGAAATATATCGCGGGCAGCGGCATCACCCAGCTTTGTGACCAAGGCTGTGGATGAGACAATATCCGAGAAAAGAATGGTAGCCTGTTCAACAGTTTCAACAGCAGTAATAGGAAGGGTTCCTTCGTGTTCCTCACGGCTCTTTTGAATTATATCTTTGGTCGTTGCTTGATGGGTATCAAAGATAGGGGCTCCTGATTCTTCCTCACAAATGAATTCCAAAATCTCTTTGATGATCTGGGGTGTATCGCCAAGCCACAATGGATGAATGCTTCCTTTCAGTAGGCTAAACCGCGCGTTGGGAATTTCAGATGCTAACTGCCTGCCATGGTCAACTGTAATGACTTTGTCTCCTTCACGGTGCAGGATTAAGGTAGGAATCTTAATATTG
>JACNIG010000097.1 GCA_014383215.1 Candidatus Desulfatibia vada
CAAAGATACGGTTTAAAAAACCGGCCAGGACCGCCATGGCGTAGAAACCGCGGATGGTGATGCCGGGAACGACCTTTGTGACGACCGCTCCGATCTGAATACCCACCAGGGATCCTAACAGCATCCCCATGGCCAGGGTATAAAAAATGAACCCGTAAATCGCATACTGGGTGGTTGCGGCATAGCCGGCGGTAAACACAATCTGGAAAATATCGGTTCCTACCGTGGTCATGGAGGAGACGCCCAGAACATAAACAAAGATCGGGAAGGTTAAAAAGCCGCCGCCAACGCCCATAATACCGGCCGCAAGTCCGACCAGCGCGCCGCTTAAGACCAAAAAGATCCATGAAATACTTCTGCCTTCCGGTGTTAGATCATAGTCAAATTTGACTTTGGGAGGAATATTAACGGCCTGGATCTTTTTGGGAAGATTCCCCATTTCGACCCCTTCAACTTTTCCGCCATGGGCATCCTGTCCGTGAAAATCCCCTCGCTCGGCCTTTTTAGCTTTTAGGAAGTCGGCCATGGCGTACGTTCCCAGAAAACCGAGCATCAGGGAATAGACGGTTGTGATAAAGGCGTCGCTCAGCACGGGATTGATCTCGTATAGCACGCGGTTGATAACGCCGCCGAGAGTTGCGCCCAAAATGGCGCCGATTAAAAAGACCGCTGCCAGGGGCACGGAAACATTTCCCAGCTTGCGGTGGATAACGCTTCCCATAATGGCCTTGGCAAAGATATGGAACAGGTCTGTTCCCACGGCTAAAATGCCTTTAATGCCGGCGCTCATCAGGGCGGGCGCAATGATGAAACCGCCGCCGGCACCGATGCAACCGGTAATCAGCCCGGCACACAGGCCGATGAGGATAGAGACTACAAATATGCCTGTGCTGTAAAATGCGGGACTGTAAGCCTTCTTGCCGCCCAACAACTTCGGCAGGGCCCCGCCGATCTGATCTGCAAACGCAACACCTCCCAATATAACAGGGATGGTCAGCAAACCTAAGATTAACAGCCGCTTTTTATCACTGAAAATGGTGTTGGATACACCAATCTCCCACCTCGCATGGGCTTGTGCACCCATCATCATAAATTGACCCCACTGTCTTAGAAAGTTCACTTTATATCGCTCCTTTCATTTTGCGGTTAGCTTATTAGATCCTCAAGTTCCCCAATTTTTTTTTGTTGCAGGTTTCTTTTTTTAAAAGCATCCTGAAGTTTGTAAAAAAGCTCATCAATATCCGCCGGTTTCATGAGATAATCAAAAGCACCCAGTTCCATCCCTTCTATGGCCACCTCTATACTGGCGTGACCGGTCAACATAATCACTTCCATCAAAGGGTCTAACTTCTTGATCTCTCTTAATGTCTGTATACCGTCGATACCCGGCATCCTCACATCCAGCACCGCCACATCAATCCCTTTTCCCCTGATTACAGCCAGCGCTTCCTCGCCGTTTTTTGCCGTACTGATATTCAGCCCTCGTTTTGTCAGCCGCTTTACCAGCGTTTCCAGAAACTCGGGTTCATCATCGACCAGCAGGACGTTGAAATTTTCCACTTAAATCACCTCCAGCCTTTATGAGCTTTTTTAATTTTCTCGACAAGTTCTTCAAAATCACACGGTTTTGTCAGGTAATCGACTGCACCGAATTTGATTCCTTCTTTGGCAGCCTCTTCGGAGCCGTGGCCTGTCAGCATAATAACAGAAAGATCCGGGTCCATTTTCTTGAATATCTTGAGAACTTCGATTCCATCCATATCTTCCATCTTCAGATCCAGGACGGCCACATCAAAATCTGCCTTTCTCAATGTTTGCAACGCCTCAGTGCCGCTGTATGCCTTGGTTACATCAATATTTCGTTTGGACATCCGTTTGGCGACAACGTTTGCAAAACCTTTCTCATCATCCACGAGGAGCAGTTTGATAGGGCCCGAATCTTTTTTTATCTTCTCTGGCATAATATCTTACCCAACCTGAATAAGCCGGAATCAAAATGACTATTGACTATTTAGGGAACTAAGCTATCCGGGAAGTAATCTCCTTCACACGGGCCGCTACGATTTTTTCTTCATGGTTCATTTTTTTAGCTGCTGCTTCAGACACCTTGAAAACAAGGAGATCGATATCGCAGGGCTTCATCAGGTAATCAAAAGCACCTTCCTTCATCCCAAAAATGGCGGTTTCCACCGTAGCGTGTCCTGTAAGCATGATGACCTCGACCAGAGGATGTCTCTTTTTAATCTCTTTGAGGGTTTCAATGCCATCCATGCCCGGCATCTTGACATCCAGTATTATGACTTCAATATCTTCCTGATCTTTAAGCCGCTCCAAAGCTTCTGCTCCGCTGAAGGCAGGAATAATGTGAAGGTCTCTTTTGGTCAAGCGCTTGGTCATGGTCTCCACAAAGGGAGTCTCATCATCCACCAAAAGCACGTTTGCTATAGCCATATCATGTTCTCCTTTATCTAATATGGGTGTTAGTTTTCAAAAAGATCCGGCATTCGTAGTTCCCGGAGTTATTCAGAATTTGCATCCGGCACCTCTTTTGGAATGGGGATGCGGATACTGAATGTGGTTCCCATATCGATCACACTGCGAATATCAATTTCGCCCCCCATCTTTTTAATGATACCGTAACAAATGGAAAGGCCCAGGCCGGTCCCCTTACCCACCGGTTTAGTAGTGAAAAAAGGGTCAAATATTCTGGCAAGATTGGACCTGGGAATACCGGGACCGTTATCGACGACGTCAATTACGATATGGTCACTTTCCAACCGTCCGGAGATGTCAATGGTTCCGCCTTTTTGTTCCATGGCATCCAGGGCATTGTTGATCAGGTTCAAAAAGACCTGCTGCATCTCTGACTGCGAGGCCTGTATGCAGGGCAGGTTCTTTTCAAGATTTGTATTGATTACAACTTTGCCGTACTTCGCCCTTTGTTCCGAGACGCCCACCGCATCATCGATCAGGTCGTTTATCTGGACAACCTGAACCCTTGAGTCTGTTTTTCGTGCAAAACTGAGTAATTTATGGGTGATCTCCTTGCAGCGTTTTCCCTGGGTATTGATCTGCCTTAAAGCCCGGTTGAATTCTTCGAGATTTTCACCTTCCTTGAATTCTTCCTCCTCCAGCAAGTCCTGTATCCAGCCGGCTTCTTCTACCATAATGGCAACCGGATTGTTGATCTCGTGGGCAATACCGGCTGCCAGTTCACCGATGGAAGCCAATTTGCCGGTTTCGATTACCTGCTGGCCCATCATCTCCTTTTCACGATCGGCCATGGCAATCCGGCTGACCATTCTGCGGGACACGATAAGCGCCATGACGACAATGGCCATACCGCCGATGAGAAAAATGATTACGGCAATAAATTGGCCCCGGTTCAGATCGGCAAAGGCGTCGGCGGCATGTTGCTGATACACCAGCATCCAATCTCCGTTTTTGAGCAAAGCTGAAACAAAAAGGCTTTTCTTGTTTAACGCATCCTTCCGCTGGACAATATTGATGCCGTTCTGTTTTTTCCCTCCAATTCTGATGAACTCCATATACGTATCTTTGTCCGGTATTATATCCAGGTGCGGCTGGGTCTGTAATTCTCCTGCCCGGTTCAGGATAAAAGCAAATCCGGTCCTGCCGATCCGAATGTTGGTTACCAGGTTGTTAAAAGCTCCAAAATCGATAGTGGCTCTCAATATCCACGGCTTTCCATCATGGATTTGTCTCACCGCCACGATGAAGTGCGGTAGACCGCGCAGACCAAGAAAAACGTCGCTGATAAAATATTGAGTTTTAGCGGCACCTTTAAACCAGTCTGCTCCTAAATATAAGGCGTTGGTTAGATCAAACGGTCCGGCATAAGCAATCTGGATGCCCTCATCATTGATCACCCCCAAATCTTCAAAAACCGTACCGTATTCCTGTTGGAGCGTAGCCAATCTTTTCCGCAAAAAGCTTTCGTCACTCAATTCTTCAAAACTGGCAGTCTTCGCCAGGAAACGAATATCGTTCATTTTTTCGTTTAAAAAACTGTCAATTGTGCGCTGATGCTTCTTGATCAGCATGCCGAGGTGAGCGTAGACTTTTTCCTTGTAGGATTCCCGGAATTGATCAAAAATAACGCCGCTGACCAGGATCATGGGCGCAAAGGAGACAATGATGACAGTCAGAATCAATTTGCGGGTCAATGACTGGTAATAATTGTTGTTTAAGCTTTTATCTTGATTCATATCACCCTTGCCCCACCGGCTGTCGCCCATGGCCGCTTGCGGTCCGGCCAAGCTCTTTGTTTGGCTTTTGAAGGATATCAAAAACTACTTTTTTCAGATGCTCAATACTGCTGCCTCTCTTTTCTACAAAAGGGATCTCATCCCACAAATCCGCATGCTCCGTATAATCTGAATGAAACGCATGGACCACCATCGGCAAAAACGGAATCCGATCCCGAAGCTTTGCAAACAGAGACTGTATGTCTGTGTCCGGAAAATCCGGATCAACGATCAACAGATCCAGAGATTCTTTATGAAACGCCCATTTAATAAGTTGTCGGCCGCTTTCAGCCATCCGAACCTGATAGCCTTCAGACGTCAACTCGCGTTTTAAAAATTCTCTTACATGGGGATTGCGGTCAGCTACTAATATGTTGAATGTATTTTTCAAGAGCCTTCCTTATAGGCGCAGTAAAATCATTTTCTAAAATCTTTAGAGCAAACTCTGTGCCATCTTTAAACGTTGGCGCGATGTTTTTATATAATTGATATCATTAAATTATTAGTGAATGAAGAGAGTGGTGTAAATGTAGATTTAAGCATCGGGTGTCAGATTTCTTTACAGTGCGTAAAAATCACAAAGAAGGTGTTAAAAAAAACGGGATTCTTAAACTAATTGAGCTTGGTTCAAATATAGCTTTTGATTATTTATATTACTCAAAAGTATTTATGGAAAATAAAGACTAAAAAGTCTTTCTTCCTTTGTCTTGGTGATCAACCATGTAAAGCAAATTCACTTTTTGTGCGATGGCTTCTTGGAGTAAAGGGAGCCTGAAACGATCAATACCGAACATGCGGATATAAACCCTTTGAAATCCTTCCGGGGCCATATTGTAAGACGTCAGGATACTCGCAATACGGCCGCCGTATTTTCGAATCATATCGGTGATCTTTTTGATAGATCCCGGTTGATCTTCAACTTGAACGCCAAGCTGAATTCCTCCTCTTGCAACGCCGGTCAGCGAGATAATTGTCCGGAACAGATCCGACTTTGTGATGATTCCAACCATCTGTTCATAATGATCGACAACGGGAACCCCTGATATTTTATGTTTCAAAAGAACCTCGGCAGTCTCTTCTGCCGTGTAATCCCAAGGGACCGTGATGGGATCTTTGGTCATGATGTCTTTAACTTTAATCGTAGTAAGTAAATAGTTCAGTTCATGAATTTCCAAACTGGTAGCATCAGAAGCAGAGGCCCTTTTGAGATCCCGATCCGTAACGACACCCACGATTTTACCGTTCTTCATTACCGGCAGCATACGGATACCATGCTGTTTTAATAGCTTTGTCGCATTCTCCATGCTGTCGTTTGCATCTATGGTAATCACCGACCGGTTCATCCAATTCTTGACCAACATGGCATTGCCCTCCTTTTTTTCCCTAATTGAGTTAAAATTCAATGTGCCAGTTGTTTGTTGTATATTGTCAGTTGTATATCTAACTCGGTTTATCCGGCGTTATGATAGCGCTTTGGCCAAAGATTTATAAATCAAGACTTTAAATTTGAATTCCCCGCTGCAACTCGACTGAGCTCGCCGAAGTCTTACAGCACGGGATGAATTCAAATAAAAGAAAAAATAAGAACTTTTTTTAAGGCGAAATTCCGATTTGCCCGAATATTTTACATTTCGGAGAAGTCGATTTCTTCATAAAACTTTTCCTTAAAAGCTTGTTCGACAATATTGGCGGCCCATTCGGCTTTCATAATATGATCGCGATTAATGACAAGATCGAACTCGTATGGTGAGGCGTCCTTTTTGCCAAAAACCTTTTTATAAAACGCTCTCTGTTCTTTGTCGATATGGTCTAATGTATTTTCGGCTTCTTTTTGATTCACGTTTAGAATTCCGTCCAGGCGTTTGACCCGGAACTCTTTTGAACAAACAAACCTGACAGCCAGCACCCGGTCTCGCGGCAGTATAAGATGTGTTCCTCTTCCGACAAATATCGTAGATCCTAAACCGGCGATTGAAAGCACCACGCTGACCAAATGCTTAGCGTAATCATTCATGATCAATGACTTCTCTTTGAATAGCAGAGATATAAATTCATTCCTGATTCCCGGGTAACGCTCATCAAAAATGGCGACGGTTTTTTCCCTCAATTTTCCCTCTTTGGCGGTGTGTTCAATGATTTCGTGATCCACCACGCGGTAACCGATTTTCTCCGCCAAAATGTCGGCGATCTCCAGGGCACCGACCCCTATTTTGCGTGAAAAACAGATAGTAGGCGTTATCATGGGCTGCTTGTCGTCTTGTGTTTCGATTTTAATGCGTCTTCTCTCCCACTCGCTGATATAACGTTGCGCTAATTGAACAGTAGATGGTCGTTTTTTAGCGTAAGTTCCTGGGACGTATTTTATTTTCCCTGTGTGCCCGCTCATGGAAATCTCCCTTGATGTTTTGATAGGACAATAATGTTTGGAATTTTTTCTTCCCGCCTGCTACTCTAAAGACCGGTAGAGAATAAATTTTCTTAAACGATTTCACACCAAGCCTCCTTACCCTGATAACAAACAAAGCAACTCGTGTGCCAAAACGGGATGTCAACGAAGGCTTCCGGCAATTATCCAGTATAACTATAAATGTTTAAATTTCTACAACGCCTTTGAACAAAGACTCCAGACGGATATCTGTCGGTTTTTTTTACAAGGTGTAAAGAGGATATCGTCTTGATTAGATAACCGTGTTTCTGATAACGAACTTGGCACAAAAAAATCAGATCAGAAATTCCGCAGATCTATGTTCAACTCGTACTCACTATAACCATGAACTCTTTTTACATTGAATTCCAATTTTCGCCCCAATGCCAGCATCTGAGTGTTTTCAGACAAAACCAGGCCCCATACCTTTTCGATCCCGCGCTCTTTTGCGATTCGCAAGCATCGTTTGAGAAGTTCCGCGCCAATCCCTTTTCCCTGCCAGGTGTCTCCGACGATGATTGAAAATTCCGCACGCTTTTGGTTAATCTCGGTGATAATGCGGGCAACGCCCACCATTTTTTCATCTGGATCCGATTCGCAAAGCGCCACCAGTGCGATTTCCCGGTCGTAGTCAATTTGTGTAAACCGCGCGAGCATGCTAGGCGGGATACGTTTTAGAGACTTTAAAAATCGAAAATAAATACTCTGAGACGAAAGCGATTCAAAAAGCTCCACCAATAGCGGCGCGTCTTCAGGCCTTATGGGTCTGATAAATAATTCATCCAAATCTTCACGTACGATCCTGGTTTCGTACTGGTTTGGATATGGACTTATAACCAGATGAAGAGGGGAAGGAACCTCAGAAGGCTTCAAAAAGACGCGGGCATCGACAGCGCATGTTTCGTTTTTCGTAACGATCAGCGGGTTGATGTCGAGTTCTTCGATTTCCGGGAAATCCGTGACGAGCTGAGCCAGGCGGATCAGAATTTCTTCAAGCAGCGTTATGTTTGCAGGCGGATGGTTCCGGTAGCCGTTAAGCAGACGATAGACCTTGGTCTCTTCCATAAGCCTTCTGGCGAGCAGACGATTTAACGGCGGCAATGCCATGGATCGATCGTTGAGAACTTCGGTCATAATCCCACCCATACCAAAGACAATCACCGGGCCGAATTCCCGATCTCTTTTTGCTCCCATAATGAGTTCATATTCCGGACGGAGCATAGGCTGAATCGTCACACCTTCAATCGTTGCCTCGGGGTTGTAAGAATGAGCACTTGCAAGTATCGTATTAAACGCATCCTTAACATCAGATACATTTCGTAAGTTTAGCTGAACCCCGTTGGCTTCGGTTTTATGGGGTATGTCCCGGGAAAATATTTTCATGGCGACCGGAAAGCCCAGTTCATATGCTATTTGGATGGCTTCTTCGGAGGAAAGCGCCGGCTTTGTTTTATTAACAGGAATTCCATAGGCAGAAAGCAGGGCTTTGGCCTCTAATTCCGCCAGAAGAGGATTCTCTTTTTTAATTCCCGTTTCAATTATGATCTGTGCTTTTTCACGATCAACTTCAATCTTTCGGGGAAGTTTGGACGGAATCTCCTGGAGCATTTTCAGGTTTTGTGAATATTTATGTAGATCCATAAATGCTCTTATGGCACGTTCAGGAGTGTCAAAGGTCGGTATGCCGGCTTGATTAAAAATCTCCCTTCCTTTGGCTACATCTCGTCCACCCATCCACGAAGTAAAAACAGGAAACGATTTTCCCTTAAGGAGCTTGCCAAGGGAGACCGCCACATCCGTTGGGCCGGCGGCGACTTGAGGTGTCAGAATAATTAAAAGACTATTTATTTCAGAAGCTTTCAAGCATATCTCCACCACCTTACAATATTGCTCAGGCGTAGCATGCCCCAGAATATCAATAGGATTAAAACGGTTCCAATGATGCGGCAGGATTTGGTTCAACTTCTCAATGGTTTCCGGAGCAAGCGATACCGGTTCCATGCCATAATCGGACAGGGCATCGGCGGCCATGACACCGGGGCCTCCGGCATTGCTGATAATAGCCAGTCCCGTACCCCCCAGGCGAGGTTGTTTGGCTAACAGTTCGGCGCAGTCGAAGAGTTCTTCAAATGTTTTTACCCTCACAATCCCAGCCCGCTTGAAAGCCGCATCATAAACCTCATCTTCTCCGGCTAACGCGCCGATATGAGAAGCAGCGGCTTTGGCTCCGGCCCGTGTACGCCCCGCTTTAAGCGCGATAATCGGTTTTACCCGTGAAACTGCCCGGGCAGCGCTCATGAATTTTCGGACCTGGCCGATACGTTCAACATACATTACAATACTATTGACGTTCGGGTCGTCGCCCAGGTAGTCGATCATATCTCCGAAATCGACATCCAGCATGGAACCGAGGCTCACAAAGTAGCTAAAACCAATCTGTTCCCTAATGGAAAGATCGAGAATGGCAGTACAAATTGCGCTGCTTTGCGAGATATAAGCGATCTTTCCGGAAAGCGGCATATGACTTGCAATTCCGGCATTAAGCTTTGACTGGCTGCATATAATACCCAAACAATTTGGACCGATAATGCGAAGGCCTGAATGTTTTGCTTCCTTTGTGATGGCCGTTTCCATATCCCGGTCTTTTGCCCCTGCCGAAATGATAAGTGCTCCGGAGACTCCGCTTTCGACACATTCTTTGACGATTTGAGGTGCCGGCGATACAGTTTCGGCTATAATCGCAAGATCAACCGGATGGTTCAGGTCCAGCAGGGAAGGATAGGCAGGAAGTTCCCAAAGGGTTTTATGACGGGGGTTAATCGGATAAACGTCTCCTGGAAATTTCCCATCAATCAGGTTACGCATGATGGTGGAACCGATGCTTTCGTCTTGCTGGCCGGCGCCCACAACCGCAACCGATTTAGGGTGAAATATTTTGTCCAGATTGATAGCGCTCATGTTTGACACCACCTTTTATGTCACCACCCATACCGCTCGGTTTCTGATCGTGTTGATGACCTTGTTGCCGACTCTTCCCATAACAAACTCCTCCACCATAGATATGCCTCTTCTACCCAAAACGATGGTTCCGTAGTCTCCCGCTCTGGCTTCATTAACAATGGAACCCGCTCGACTATGAACGCCTGAAACAACCTTGGCGGTTATCTGATCTGATTTGAATCCTGCCGCGGTCAAGCGCTGTTTTGCCTGGGCAAAGACTTCCTCCATTTTTTTTTCAGCTCGTTCTGAGCTCTCTTTGGAAAGATAAAGATCTGCGATTCCCGACGGATAATCCCAATAGCCCCGGATCACGTGGAACAGGGTTATTTTAAAATCAAATCCGCCTAATGTTTCCGCCACAAAATTTACGGCCCGCATGGCCGTTTCGGATCTATCCAGCGCAACAAGAATCTTTTTGTCAGGAGGAATACTGCCGATCATTAGAAGAGGAATGAAAGAGAGTTTATGGACAATTTTGGTCGCGACGCTCCCCATTACAATCTCCTGAAAGGTATTCATACCTTTGCGCCCGACAACAAGAGCATCGTATCCGGTTTGCGCTTCATTGATAATGTCGCGGGCAATACCTTTGATCCTGTTTTGAATTTTTATGGTGACGGCGCCCTGGGGAATGCCTGCTCGCACCAGGGTTTGTTCGGCCTGTTCCATGCTTTCCTGAATCTTCTTTTTTTGCTGCATCTCCCATGCCAGCACTTCTCTGGCGGCCTTAAAGAATTGAGGATCTTTTTCCAGATCCCGATACGACTCGGGCACACCACTGAACACGTTAAACAAGACCACTTCCATTTTTTGGAAGGGGCCGAGTTCGGCCACATACTTCACGGCATTCCGGGCATAGTCAGATCCGTCAACAGCCAGCAGCAACTTTTTTTGATTCTGATTTTTCATGATTAAATCTTCCTTTCAGGATTAACGGTTTTTAATATTCGAGAATAAAATCTTGTCACGCTTTGGTGCTTTGATTTTTTAAACAGCAACAATTGTGCCAAGAGGAAAAAGAGAGTTTTGGTTGTTATAAAAGTATGTAAATATTGAGAAATAAGCCGAAAATTGAACAGGGATGTTCGCTGCGAAATGAGACTCGGCTGTCGAACATCTTTACAAATTGTAAAGACAAAACCGCCGCCCGATGCGGCCTTGAGAGCCGCTTTTTTTTGTAATGCGGCGGCAGCCTGGCCGATTGCTTGTTAAATCATCAGGTTAGCAATTCGTAGCGGCGAATTTGGTTTTGGTACAATTCTTGCTTTGTAATATTTTAGTTCGCTTCTATACTCCCGCTTAAATAAGGGAGAAATCGCGGCAAAATAGAATACCGAAGGGAAACGGCAGATGCAAAAGAACCCGAAATTTGATGTGGAATGCGACTTTTGTTCAGCAAAAAAACTCGAAGACATAATTCTGCTTCGCTTTAAATCCAAAGAGAACCTTCTGCTTAAAGCAACCGATTTGAATTTCAGAGACAAGGTGATCGATTATCTCGGCAGGATTTCAAGAAGCGATTCAATCAAGGTTGTTGTTATCGTTCGTTCCGCAGACAAAACGGGGAGTGCGGAATATTTCAATTTTTATCAGCACGCGCTAAAGAAAAAATGGGACAGCTTTCCTATTCACAGAATTCACAATGTGTTTGCACAGTTTATTATGAAAATTATTAACTTAAATAAGATTGTTATTCATGCCCATAGCGGGCCGGTTATTTCGCTATTTTTAAATGTGAGCCTGGCCTGCGACTACAGGATCGTCGCCGACAACACGGTTTATCAGAACCCTTACCTCAAACTGGGGCTGCTGCCGATTGGCGGTGGCGCTTTTTTTCTCCCCAAAATGCTGGGATCGAGCAAAGCATATGAAATACTGCTTTCAGAAAATGATATCACGGCCCAGGAAGCTTTGAAGATCGGCATTGTGGATGAGATCGTTGCGCCGGACAGAGTTGAAGAGGCCGCTTTGAAGGCAGCCCGTCATTTTGCGCAAAAACCCCTTCGATCGCTGGCCGGAGTAAAAAAACTCATCAATTATTCCATGAAAGATCTAAAGGACTACATGGAACTGGAAAATCAGGAGTTGATCAGGATCGTTGAAGCTGGCAATTGTCAAGATTCCAACCCGAACATTTCAAGAATCACCCATTTTTAAGTCAGGCAGCATCATTCCATGCGCTACCGCTTAGCATTTTCTCCTCTATGCGTGTTAATCGCCTCCTGACCGTATGATCAGCAGAGGCTGTTGTATATTGTTTAATACTCCGGCGGCCGCACTTCCGTAAAATACCCGACTCAACCCGCTCCGGCCGTGACTGGCAATCGCAATGAGATCGACATCTTCGATTTCAGCACACTCTATAATAGATCTTACGACAGGGCCGTATACAACGCGTATTTT
>JACNIG010000098.1 GCA_014383215.1 Candidatus Desulfatibia vada
GGTTTGTGTCTCTGAGAACGTGAGTCGTGAGGTCCAGAGTACGCGAACTACGACAGGCATGGCCTCCTTCGGTGGCTCGATTGCGCCCCACAACAATGCGGGTAGGAAGGCCTAATTCCGATTCCACTACTACTGCTTGATAGTATGCATTTTGCCAGCATCGGGGCTTAACGTCAACTGAAGCGCAGGACACTAATAATGATAACAATAGTAGTGTTACTACTATGATACAACATACAATGGGAACTTTTAGGGGTCTGCACATTAACTAACCTAAGAATAAAAAGTGCAATAATTGATAATGCATTCAAAATAAATCCAGTCGCTTTAAATAACAAGTACTATTTTGAGCGGTATGGAATGAGTATCGGAGGTACCCTTTTTTTGTTAAACATCTTGATTTTTAAGCATTTAATCAAACAGAAAAAAGGTGTGTTCTGATGGGCTTTTACAGCTGAAGGCTTCATAAAAACTGGGGCCAAAATAAAATCACGCGATCAACTGCCCCAAGAGACATCATGCAAACTAAAGAGGCGTTTAAATGCACTAATAAAGACTTGTAGTTATAATGCTCCGCCTTCAAGAAAAACTGATATGCAAAATTACAAACAAGACACAAGGCATTCAACAGTATAAGCCAACGGACGAAATCCGTTACGATGGCATTTAAAAGCGGAAGGGCAAGGGTCATGATTGCAAAAACCATAACCCAGCTAAACAGGACTTTTCTAATCTGGCCCGTGGAAAACAGGCTTAACATATTGGGCACCTTGGAGCGCATATAATCCTGTTGATGCAACAGCAAAACAAGCCAATAATGGGGCAACTGCCACAATCCGAACATTGCCAAGATGCTCCACAGCGTTATTGAATCGAATGTACCGCCCGCAGCCAGCCAACCGATACATGGCGGCAGCATACCGCACACAGCTCCTGGAAAAATCGCCAGCATTGATTTGGCTTTCAGTGGTGTATAGACAAAATTATAGCATAAAATCGCCAGCGCACCTAAAAGAAGCAGCGTAGCGGAAGCATCAACCAGATATAAACCGGCCATGCCTATTAAGATCAAAAAAACAGCCTGCACTAATGTTTGTCGAACAGATATTTTTCCGGCCGGCAAAGGCCTGTTTTGGGTTCTTTGCATCTTTGAATCGAGGTAGCGGTCCTGATAATTATTCAAGGTTGCCGCGCCGCTGGTCAGAACAAACACGCTGATACCGGTCAATATTGGAATAAAGCCGATGTCAGGAGCTTTGATGATAAAAGCAAACAAAGCAGATGCTGATATCAGGAAGCTTTTCGGAGCCTTTGCCAGCACAAACCTCATTTTTAAGTGCATCAGAAGTCTCTCGGCCCAGGCCCTCTTATTGCTTGTATTATTCGTCTTCATCTTCTTGCAGCCACTTTAGATATTCTTTGGGCGGTACAATGCGCAGAGCAGCCGTCATAGCTGAATGGCCGACACCGCAATGTTCCGCGCATTGAATTATATAAGTCCCGACTTTATCAGGCAAAAACCATGCGTATGTTTGCATGCCTTTAACAGCGTCAACCTTGATGCGAAACGCCGGAATAAACAGGCTGTGTAAAACATCTTCCGAAGTAACATTCAATTTGATCGGTTTTCCCCTGGGAACAACCAGCTCATTTTCAGTCTCTTTTTCATTCGGGTAGACAAAGATCCAGGAAAACTGCTGGCCCAACACTTCAATTTCGATGGCTCCCGGAGGAACGTTTCTCAACCCCATATAAGATGTCCAGCCGATGTAAAACATGGAAAGCGCAATCAGGGTGGGAATAATTGTCCATACGGTTTCCAGCAGCCAGTTCCCCCTGATGTCCGCTGGTTCGGGATGCTTGCTCCTTCTGTATTTAATTACAAAATAAATCATTACGCTCGTAATTAAAAACAGCAGGATAAGCGATATCCCGATAATATACAAAAATGCCTGATCAACCTGTGCAACCGGGTTTGGCAACCCATTCATATCAACCTCATCGAAACGCTACGTCCAAGAAGATAAAGCCTATCAATATCGCCAGTACGCTAAGCGTCAGTACCAAAGACCCTGCCAAAAGCCTGCTCTCATATCTTAGATGCATGAAATAGAGTAAAACAAAGGTGGATTTAATCGCAGCGATACCTAATGCCGCCCAGATATTTGCCGCCCCCAGATCTATGCTTGCAACCCCCACCGTGGTGCCTGTCAGGATTAAAAGAATAGATAAAATGGCAACTAATTGTTTATAAGATAGAATATGTACATCTGTATTTTTCAAAGGCCTCATTTCTCCTTTGGTATTGTTAATAAATCAAGACTTTAATTTCTCTAAATTCAGGGCTCCTGACCTGGCGCAAATTCATATTCAACATATTTTAATGAAGAATCAACACCTTGAGAGCATATAAAAGATGAATGTCGAACATCGAACGTTGAACATCGAATAATGCATTCTACCATTTATAATAAAGACAAAGCGACCTGTCGGGTCGTAGCCGAAGGCGAAGCCTGAAGCGCCTTCCACATTCGACGTTCGACGTTGAACGTTGAACGTTCGATGTTCAAATTGTTGCATCTGAAATTACGACTAAACCTTCATATCACGTTGAAATTACGTAAAGGCAGAAGTTCTGAAATTAGCTACGGACAACGAACAACTGACATCGAGCGTTTCGCTCGATTAGAGTATTAGATAAAACAACGGAAAAATAAAAATCCAGATCACATCAACCAGGTGCCAGTATAAACCGGTGTTATCAAGTATCGCATAATTGCCGGCATGCACGCGTTTCTTCCAAACCAGAAGGGCGCTTATACCCAGCAAAACCATTCCGACAATGATGTGCAACCCGTGAAGCCCTGTGATCACATAGTACAGCACGAAAAAAATGTTTCTCCCCGGAGGACCGCCAACCAGAGCCGGTGAATTGGGGTAAATACCGGCCTCAATTTTATGCCCCCATTCAAAATACTTGTTGGTTAAAAACAAGGCCCCTGATAAAAGGGCCAACCCCAGAAAGATAATTGCAGTTTTGTCGGTTTTTCTTCTTACCGCGGTAACCGAAGCGGCCACGAAAAAACTACTGGTCAACAGAATTACTGTATTGACTGTCCCAAAAACAATGTTCAGCTCTTTTCCGCTTGCTACAAAATCGGCTTTATATTTGGTAAAATAGGCCGCGTAGAGCACAAAAAGCCCCGCAAACAGCATTATTTCCGAAAAGATAAAAAGCCACATGCCGAATTTGGTTCCGAAAACATCTTTGCGCTTTTCCATGGCCTCTTTTAACTGCTTTTGGTTCTATATTTTTCAACCACTTCGGTGAAGTCATAGGGAAACGGCTTGACCTCAGGGGCCTCTACAAAATTGTGCAGCGGTGGCGGAGAGGGTACGGTCCACTCCAGGGTTGTTCCTCCCCAGGGGTCAGATTGAGCTAGTTTCCCCTTCTTTATGCTGCTAAGCAGATTATAAAACATAAAAAAGATTCCGATCACCAGAATATATCCGCCGAACCCGGCCAGAAAATTGCCCTTTTCAAACTGCGGCAGATAATCATAATAGCGTCTGGGCATCCCCTGCAGGCCCAGGATAAACATGGGGACGAAATGAAACACAAATCCGACGGTTATCATAATGGCTGCAATGTAGGCCTTTTTAAAATCATACATCCGGCCAAAAATTTTCGGCCACCAGAAATGCAGCGCCCCAAAAAAAGCAAAGCCGGTTCCGCCGAACATCACAAAATGAAAATGGGCCACGACAAAGTGGGTATCGTGTACGTGAATATTGGTACCGGCCGCACCTAATACCAGCCCGGTGAGCCCGCCGACGGAAAACAGATAAATAAAGCACAGTGAAAAAAAGAGCGGCGGAGTCATGAGAATCGAGCCTTTATACATGGTGGCGACCCAGCTGAACACCTTAACGGCGCTGGGTATGGCCACAACAAAGGTGAGCAGGGAGAAAACAAAAACAGCTACGTCGCTCATTCCGCTCGTATACATATGGTGGGCCCAAACCAGCGAACCTGCAACGGCAATCGCCAGGCTTGAAACCACAATGGCTTTATAGCCGAAAATAGACTTCCTTGAAAAAACGGGAATAATTTCGGAAATAACACCCATAGCGGGCAAAATCATGATGTATACGGCCGGATGGGAATACATCCAGAAGAGATGCTGAAAAAGTAGGGGATCCCCGCCCTTGGCAGGGTCAAAAAGACCGCCGCTGAAAATCCTTTCAATAATAACCAGAAGGAGGGTTATAGAAATTACAGGTGTGGCCAGCAGTTGAACCCAGGCGGTTGCATAAAGGGACCAGGTAAACAGCGGAATCTGGAGCCACCCCATACTTTTCAAGCGCATGCGATGGACGGTTGTAATGAAATTGAGGCCCGTCAGCATGGAAGACATCCCCAGGATAAAAGCCGCAAAGACGGTTAAAGAGACGTTTGTTTTAGCGGAAATGCTAAACGGAACATAAAACGTCCAGCCGGTGTTGGCCGGCCCCTTGGCAAACAGCGACAGCAGGGCCAAAACACCGCCGGTTATATACAGATACCAGGAGAAGAGGTTTAACCTGGGAAAAAAGACATCGTCTGTTCCGATTTGGATAGGAAGTAAAAAATTGCCGAAGATAGCGGGGATACCGGGAATAATAAACAGAAAAATCATGATGACCCCGTGCAGTGTAAAGACGGCATTATAAGTTCTGGCCCCCATAATCGTATCACCGGCTGCCATAAGCTCGGTTCGTATCAGCAGACCAAAAATAAGGGCCAGGGAAAACCATACCAGGATTGCGAACATGTACAAAAGACCTATCCTTTTGTGATCGGTTGTCAGCAACCAGGCCCAGACACCTGAAAATCGGGGGGAAGAAGGTGTTTCAAAGAAAGATTTGACTTCTGACATGGTAGATGCCTTTTTACCCTAATTGAGCGTAAACAAAACCGAGAACGATAATAACTTGTTTACGCTCAATTAGGGTTTTACTTGTTTCCTTTCCGCAGTACAAAGAAAAAGAAAGCGACCAGCACGATAACTATAACTGCACCCAGGATTCTGAACGTTTTAAATACATATCGGTTGCTTTTTGAATCGTAATCAAAACAAAGGCTCAGTATTTTATTTATAGATATCCCCGGCTCTCCCTTGACAGCCTCGGCCAGTGCCATTCCGATATCGAAAGGGAGAAAATTGGGGCCATATAAATAACGGATGATTTTGCCGTCATGCGCAATGGCAACCAGTACATTTGGATGAGCAAATAAATGCGGCCCCGTCTTTTTATATTGAAATCCGATCGCGGCGGTAATGGCCTTGATGCTTGCTGCATCCCCGGTTAAAAATTTCCACTTCTCTTCAGGAAAATCTTTTTTAATGATTTTGAAATAGTTGGCCTTTGCTTCCAAGGCAATTTCAGATGTTTCCGATTCATCGAAGCTTAAGGCTATCACATGATAATCTTCTCCGGGGCTGGAGTTGTAGTCATTCAAAGATGCGGCCAGATTTGCCAGCAGAATGCCGCAGGTTTGGGTGCAATAAAAATAAACCGGCAGCAGCAGCGTCGGTTTATTGATAAAATCCCTTAAAATCAAAGACTGATTATGTTCATCTTTAAACGTAAGCTCCAGAGGAATAATTTTCCCCAGTTTTTCTTCAACACCCACCGGCTTGCCGGAGTCATTCTGAATATCGACCTTGTTTTGGTCTTGGAAGCGGTGATGTTCATTGGATGAGTGCGGAACTTCGGTATCATGATTAACGTGTTGGTTTTTTTGATCTGCAAATCCAAGACGGCCAACTGAAAGCAGGTATAGAAACAAGCATGCTGTAGCTATTTTTTTGATCATATAGCTGTCTATTTTGAGAATGCTCCTGTTTTGAGGTTAACTTTCAGCGTTGTTCTAAATTTATGTCTCGCCTTGAAACTATCGCGCCCTGCTCCATAGGCAAGCAACACGACGGTTTCAGTATCAATGCTCAGAGCTTTGTCTTTTGCATCGCCGGAATTAAGCGGTATGGTAAAACGGATCTCCGTCATACCGTTTTCCTCTTTTCCGACCACGTTGGAGATATTTTTTTGACCTCCCAGTTTAGAATCTTGTTGGTGCTTTGTATATGAAGTTCCATAATCATCCGTAACTTTCGCTTCGCCATTTTTTACATAGCCGAGGATAAAATTAGCGTCTTGCATTGCTTCTGAAGGGTTAAAACCGATTCCAACCCATCCGGTAGTTTTAGCCGTCAATTTTACATGTAAAACTGTACCAGCGACTTCCCAGTGGAAGCTCATTTTTTCAACATCTATTTTGTGGCTGTATTTAATTTCCGTTCCAAAACAAGGTGTTGTCAGCATTGCCAAACAAATAAAAATAGCTAACCCCAAATTACGATGTCTCATGGTTATCTCCTCTTGGTTGTTTATAACTAGTGTCTAGTCTGCCCTTTTGTAGATATATTTTTTTTTGCTGGGAAGTCAAGATATTAAATATACTAATGATATACGCTCAATTAGGGTTCATCTACGAATCTAAAATGAACACGATGGGTGTCCAATGCAGTCCCGCCCTGGCGGAATTGCGATGAGCACACATGCGGCGAAGCTTTGGCGAAGACGTAAGGCCCCATCCCGCTATAGCGGGACAATAAAGCGTACGCCTTTACACGCAAGGAAACCCGCAGAGAACGCCAAGCAAAGCAAAAATGGCCATTTATAGATGGACACCAATTAGGGTTTTAGCCGTACACTAATTCACCGCCAATATAGCCCAAGCTTATAGCAACGGCTAAACATAAAAAATAAATTGTAATTGTCTTATTAGAGGCCGTTGCCTGCCTGCCTGCTTTAACGGCAAAAGAAAGCAGGATCACCATAATAGCAGCAAGGAAAAATTTCATTTTGATAAGGAGGTCCCATTCGCCTTCAAAAGTGTGCTGCCAATCCATATATCCAAGCAATATAGTCGGAAAGACGCTGATCAACGCCAGGATGTAGCAATAATGCGCTGCTTTGCCTAAATCGGGCTTTTTGAAGGGCCGAGAAAATATTGCAAACAAAAATCCGCCGATAATCATGCCTACAGGCACGTGCGTTATTGCTGGATGCAGCGGGTGATTAAATCCAATATCGGCCAACAAGTTAAATACAGATTCGATCATATTACCACCCCCGTTCCTATCTATTTATAACTCCAGTTGAGCGAATATGCTCAATCGGAAGTTTCGTAAAACCGTACTACAATTTTATGATTAAATATAATCTTTATTTAGAAATTCTCAAGGTGCCGGCGAGAGACTGATAAAATAAGCCACAACCACTTAAACGGGCTCAAATTGATCCGGCAAGGTAGGCTCTTTCCGGAATGTTTTAAAGGTCGCAAACTTTACTTGGAGGTGTAATTTTTGATGAAATAATCCAGTTTAGATGCCTGGTAAGGCCTCATTGCCCTAAATTGCACATTTTGTTGTCTCATTACTATTGAACTGAATGGAAACTCACTTACCGCCTTATAATCTGCCACGGTTTTAAACGATACTTGCTTCAAATGAAAGCCGGTTTGGGCAAATAATATGTCTAGCTCAGATGATTTGCCGGCTTCAATTTCGCTGTCAATATAACGGAAAGCAAGTCCGCCTTTGCTGATGTTTACGATCTGGCCCATTTTGAGAGGTTTAGCTTTAAGAACAGCAAGTGCAATTTCACCCATGCTCATATCTTCAATTTGGCCTAAGTTGGCAGGTGTTGACATGATCATGGCAAATCCACCTTCTTTGACCCTAAACCGATTATGTTGCCTTCTTTCGATAGGTTTATACCTCACCTTTCAAAAGATCATCTATATTTTGAAGCAGTGTTTTTCTCTCCACAGGCTTTACCAGATAACCGTCAGCACCTGCCTCCAAAATTCGATCTTTATTCTCTTTAGTATCATAACCTGTTATGGCTAATATTTTTATATGAGAGGTATTTGAATTTTCTTTGATTTGCTTACAGACCTCAAAGCCGTCCATTCCGGGCATATACAGATCCAGTACAATAAGATCCGGTTTAAACTGTGCGGTCTTGACACCGGCCTCAAATCCATCTGAAGCCACTTCTGCTCGAAATCCATTGGTCGACACCATTCTGATAAGCAACTTCTGAACACCTGAGTCATCATCAACAATCAGAATCTTTTTTTCTTTAAGAAAGTCAGCCTGCGGGAGGTGTCCCATCTTTCCACTGATAAACAAGTCCAGATCCTCTTTACGGATTCTATATTGACCGCCAGGAGTGAGAAATGCTTTCAGCTTTCCGGACCTGACCCATCTCCAGAGGGTAACCCTGCTGATGGAGCAATGCTTTGCGGCCTTGGGAATAGAAAAATAATTATCAGTTTCTGGCATAAAGTCCCCTTAATAGACAAATGGAAGCTTCCCGCCTAACCGCCATGGCGGGACGGTGAAGGCGAGCGCTGTTGCAGTTCAACCTAAACGAATGAAACGTATGAAACATATGAAACATAAAATAAACAGGGTAATATGTCAACTGAAAATAGTTTGAAAGGTCGGAGAAATGTGGGTTCGCCCGGATTAACCCTGATTAAGGGGGATAGCCGGTGATCTCCCGGATACGTTCGTATAAAGGTTTGAGGCGTTTGTACATTTTTTTATATACGTCATGATAAAGGGCATCATAAAGTTTATGATTCTCCATGTTGGGCTCAAACACCTGGCCCACACGGGTCATGCCTTTAACCGCTGATTTAAAATCGCTGTAAAAGCCGAGGCCTATGGCGGCATCGATAGCGGCCCCAAGCCCTGATGTTTCATATAGGTGCGGTTTGGCCGTGGGCAGGCCGAATAGATCTGCTGTAATCTGCATAGCGTTTTTACTTTGGCTGCCGCCGCCCGACACGCGCAGACTTGTGATTGGAATACGGCTGCGCTTTTCGATGCGCTCCTTGCCTTCCCTCAAGGCGTATGCCAGTCCTTCTATAATTGAACGGTAAAGATGAGCCCGGGTATGGACATCGCCGAATCCTATAATCGCACCTTTGGCTTCCGGCCCCGGCATTTTCAAGCCCGGCGTCCAGTACGGCTGGAGAATCAACCCCATGGAACATGGCGGAATATCCTCAACAAGCTTTTCGAAAAGCTCTTCAGTCTCCAGACCCTGCTTGGCGGCTTTCAGCTGTTCCGGATGGCCAAACTCCTCCTTGAACCAGTTGACCATCCAGTATCCGCGAAAGACCTGTACCTCTATCGTATAATACTTCGGAACTGCGGATGGGTATGGAGGGATCAACGGTATGGGTTCAACGTACTTTTTATGGGTTACATTTATTGTAGCTGTAGTGCCGTAACTGAGACAGCCGACGGAAGGTTCCAGGCTCCCTGATCCAATGACTTCACAGGCCTTGTCCGCCGCCGCAGCTATCAGAGGCAAACCTTGTGGGATGCCGGTCTCTTTAGCGGCGCCGGGGGTGATACTCCCGAGTATCTCACCGGGCTGTATAAGCTCGGGTAACATATTTCTATCGATGGGCATACACCGCCACTTCCAATCCCAATCCGGCGCCCAACGCAAATGTTTGTAGTCAAAAGGGATGTAACCTACCTGGCAGCCGATGGAATCGACGAATTCTCCTACAAGCCTGTAGGTCAGGTACCCTGAAAGCAGCAGATATTTATGAGTGTTCTGCCAAAGGTCCGGTTGATATGTACGAATCCAATTCGCTTCCGCTTCAGCCTGAAAATAGGCAATTGTATCGCTCAAACGGGCTAATTTGAAAAAAAACCCCCAGAGACCGCCCAGGGGGGACAAGCCGTGAGTTTTACGCTGATCCAGCCACAGAATGGCCGGGCGCATTGGTTTGCCGTTTTGGTCAACATTTATGACCGTGCCCCTCTGGGTGGTAAGGGCTACACCGGCGATGCGTTCTTTGTCCACAATCCCCTGCCCCCAGAGATGCCGGCAAGCCTTGCACAGAGCTTGCCAAAAAACTTCCGGATCCTGTTCAGCCCAACCCGGCTGATCCGAAAAATAAGGCTCAAATACCACCTGCTGCCTGGCCGCAAGATTTCCTTTAAGGTCAAAGACCAATGCTTTCAAGCTTTGGGTCCCGTTATCGATGGATAGTATGAGATCTTTATTTTTCATTTTTAGGCAGGGAATAACTTTCGATAATAAAACATTAATAATTCTATAAATTTCAAGATCAAAGACTGCTGCTGTGCACAAATTTCATCAATTGTTTTTTCCGGAAGTGAGTAGGCATACTTCCATTGGTCAACATACATTTTTATTTCTTGCTTCCATTGCCTTCTGCCCCAAGGCAGAACGGGTTCGCAAAGTTCCTGGATTCGTCTAAAATACGCTTTTCCCCCGCGAGGTGTCAACAATCCGATACGCACGCGCCTCAAAAGCAAATCGGAAAGGTGGCGCACCTGTTCATGCTTGGCCGCAAAAGGCAGTTCCGCCCAGAGTGTCTGCGTGCCGGGAATAACGGCAAGGTCTTCAGGGGCGGCCGTGCGGACCAGTTCTTCAGCAGATTGGCCGTATCTTCCAACCAGGTTCTGCCATATATCTGAAGAAAGATTGTCGGGTTTTTCCAGAGTTGGGGATGCCGGCAAAACAACAGGGTCATTAGGATCGTTAAATTTTACCGGTGGAAAAAAGGGCTTGGCCGCGTTGAGGGCATCCAAGGCCAGTTTGCGGAAAGTCGTAAGCTTCCCTCCGGTTATCGTCACAAGTCCTTTATCTTTCCAGACGACATGCTCGCGAGACTCTTCTGAAGGCGCCAGCTTACCTTCACTTAAAATCGGCCTGACGCCTGCAAAAGTGGCTTGAATGTTTTTCGGTAAAATATCAAACGCTGGAAATAGCGCCCTCAAACCTTCCAGCAGATACAATACTTCTTCCTTGGAAACGGCCGGCTCCAGGGAGAGATCGTCCCCGTGGTCAAGATCTGTGGTTCCGACCAGAACAATCCCTTCCCACGGGATGGCAAAGACGGCCCTACTGTCAACCGGATGGATGAAGCTGACGGCATAATCGATGGGCAGCACATCGTAAGGAAAGATCAGATGGCTGCCGCGCAAAGGACGCAAATGAAGCTTGGGATCGGGCGAGGGATGCAGCATCTCCGCCCAGACGCCGGTAGCATTAATGACCGCCCCGGTTACAAGTGTTTGAACTTTACGTGTCTCGGTATCCTCCGCTTCGATTCCAATGACTTCCCCTGTTGAATTTCGGATAATTTTGGTAACCGTTGTATAATTCAATGCCCGGCCTCCGAATTGAACCGCTTCGTTGATCAGACGCAGTACAAGCCTGGCATCATCAACCTGAGCATCATAAAAACTGAACCCGCCGGAAAGTCCTTTCTGGTCGATATGCGGCAGGAGTTTAATGAATTCAGCAGGGGGGTAAAACCGGTGTTGACGCTTATGGGCGATTAGATCATAGATTGAAAGACCCGCTTCCAAAACCCATCTTCCCGGCCCTCTATCTTTGTAAATAGGGACCAGAAACTCCAGTTGCTTGACAAGCCCGGGAGCATCTTTGAGCAGGCGTTCACGTTCTTTTACAGCATCTCGGGTCAGTAAAAACCTTCCCTCCTTGAGGTAACGCAATCCGCCGTGGACCAGTTTCGTAGAGCGGCTTGAAGTTCCCCAGGCAAAATCTTTCTGCTCCAACAGCAGCACCCGCAGGTTCATCCGGGCGGCTTCACGAAGAATACCTGCACCGGTGATTCCGCCTCCAACGACGATCAAATCCCACTCTTCCGGCAAGGTCTCAAAATTCATGGATATCGTTTGCCCCGCATATTTCAGGCTGTCAGTACGTTCTATAAAACTAATTATGCCAAAGTTATGTTATGCCTCTACTAGTAGGTGCCCATCTATAAATAAATTTGAGCACTAAGCAGTTTCCAATTCATAAATGAGGTATTTTTTCGATGAGCAAGGCCGCATCCGCCGTCGCCCTTAGAAAAGGGCTATGGCGGGACAAGCAAGGGT
>JACNIG010000092.1 GCA_014383215.1 Candidatus Desulfatibia vada
GGATATCGCCCGCAGCATGGTCAAGGAATGCGGCATGAGCGAAAATTATTTAGTAGATGGGAAGTGGCAACGGGATCCGGCCAATGAACTGGTTTGTAAAAACCGCTTCGGTACGCTGAACAGTGTGATTGTCGTTAAACCGGATTGAAAGAATCTTGGTTTCACCCCCGGCAATTGATATAGAAAAGTGAAAAAACACAGCGATAAAAAAGTTATTTATGCCGCCCTGATCGGCAATTCCGCCATCGCCGTTATGAAGTTTATTGCTGCTGTTTCTTCGGGCAGTGCGGCCATGCTGGCGGAAGGTTTTCACAGCACGGCCGACAGCGTCAACCAGATAATGCTGCTGATCGGCCATAAACGCGCGGCCCGACCTCCCGATGAAAAGCACCCCTTCGGCTACGGCAAAGAAATCTATTTTTGGGCGTTTGTGGTTGCTGTCTCAATCTTTTGTGTGGGCGCCGTCCTTTCCATCTATGAAGGTGTCAAGAAGATACTCCATCCGGAGCTGGTCAAATCCCTTTATCTTCCCTTAATTGTTCTTGGTGTATCCGTTATTTTTGAGGCCTATCCCTGGTGGGTGGCCTATTCCGAAGCCAAAAGCCTCAAATCCGAAAAGGGTTTCTCCGGTTTTTTAGACCTGGTTGTTCGATCCAAAAATCCTACGATCATGGTTGTTCTCCTTGAAGACAGTGCCGCCATGGTCGGGCTGTTTGTGGCTGCAATAGGAATCAGTCTGGCACATGTTACCGGCAGGCCCATTTTTGACGCCGCCGCCAGCATTTTCATCGGTGTTGTACTGTTTATATTAGCGCTTTTTATAGCCAGGGAGACCAAAGCTCTGTTAATCGGTGAAAGTGCGGGCAGCAGAGACCGGGAACGCATTCAACAGGCTATCTGCGGCGTGACCGAAATAACAAGTTGCGGCCAACTCCTTACCATGCACATGGGGCCTGAAGATATTCTTGTCAACATGGAAGTTGAATTTTTAGACGATCTGTCCACAGATGAGTTAGAGACAGCTATCGATAAAATCGAACAGAACGTTAAAGCGGCAGTTCCTGCCGTTACCAAAATATATATTGAAGCTCAATCCCTGAAAAAGAAACCCGCAAAATCCAAAACCTTGGCTGAATAAAGCTGATGGTAGTTTTATAAAAGTACATTTTGAAAAACGACTGGTATAGATTTAAAAGCTTTTTGAGTAATGCTGTATTAGCGGCCGGCTAACGGCAGTACCGCGCGGCACTTGGATCGCAGCAGACCCCCCCGTCCAAGGACGGCTGGAGGAAGGAGTCATGGAAAGCCATCAAAAAGTTTTATTTATTGATGCTGCTACGGCATTTTACCACATAAATCGGTTTACTGTGGGTGAACCGTTCTTCGGCCCCATCGATCTTTAATTTTTTCAAATTTTATGGTGAATCAGGTGTGATAAACGCCGGTTTACATAGTCCTGGCTTTATGGTAAACAAGCAAACAAGTGTATTTTAAGCCAAAAATCATTAAAATTATTAAATCTGAATTTTGGACAGTTCACAACGATTAAAAATCAAAGGTCTTTTAAGCTCTCCTATAGATCTACAGCCATTGCTTGATGAAATCCCCCTCGGTGTTGTCATACTCGATGCGGATCGTCGGATTGTTTTGCTCAATCGAGCTTTTGAAGCCCTGACCGGTTTTTCTCCGGAGGAAGCCGGCGGGATTCCATGCTATCATATCCTCCGGAGCAGAATATGTATTAAAGGTTGTCCGGCTCTGCACATGCCGGAAGGGTCCGAACCGACTTGTGTGGAAAGTGATTTAATCAATCGGGATCGGATGCTGTTCCCCGTCCGCATTAACTTGGCACAGCTAAAAAACCATGACGGCCAAGTCGCGGGCTTTCTCGAAACGGTTGAAGACATGCGTCCTTTCCGGGAGCTTGATACTAAAATAAGTAAAGCATACAGCTTTGCGCACCTTGTTGGCAGAAGCCCGCAAATGGAAAAAGTATTTCAAATTCTACCTGTTATGGCGCAAAGCGATTCATCGGTCCTGATCACCGGCGAAACCGGAACCGGTAAAGATGTGGTAGCTGAAGCAATTCATCAAGCTTCAAGCCGGTCCAAAGGGCCTTTTGTGAAAGTCAACTGCGGAGCACTTCCCGAGACCCTTCTGGAATCGGAACTTTTCGGCCATCAAAAAGGCGCCTTTACCGGCGCTGTGGAAAACAAACCCGGCAGATTTCGTCTGGCACACAACGGCACACTATATCTTACAGAAATCGGGGATCTGCCTCTTGCATTGCAGGTGAAATTACTCACCTTTCTTGATGACCAGGTGGTCTATCCGTTAGGCAGCATCAAAAGCTTTCAGGCCAATGTGAGGATAGTTGCCGCCACCCATCGCAACCTTGAGCAAATGGTTCGTGAAGAACGTTTCAGAAAAGACTTGCTCTACCGCCTTAATGTGGTGCGAATACACCTGCCGCCGTTAAAGGAACGCCAAGGCGATGTCCGGTTGCTTCTGGACCACTTTTTAAACAGCTTAACTGCTCAGGTCGGTAAAAACATCAAAGGATTTTCAAATAAGACTCTCCATATTCTAAAAAATTATTTGTATCCCGGAAACGTGAGAGAACTGCGAAACATCATTGAATATGCCGTCAATATCTGCCGGGAAGGACAAATTCAACCGCACCATCTGCCGGCATATCTTGTCGAAGCGAAACCGTTAATCAATAACATCGGCTCAATAAAAGAACAAATATCGTTTGCGGTCCAATCGGATCTGGATCAACAAAAATTGCCTGAGACGGAACAGACCTGGACGAGGCTGGAAAGAAAAATGATCATGGAGGCACTGGTTAAAACCGGGGGAAGACGAAGCAAAACAGCAGCGCTTTTAGGCTGGGGCAGGAGTACCCTCTGGAGAAAAATGAGACAATATGGAATCGACTAATAATAAAGTTTGTGCAAAGACGAAACAGTATGGTACATTATGCCGAAAAAAATACTCGTACCGTTGTACGGCAATGACGTTGCGCCCCGATTTGATCTAGCCACCGAAGTGGTAATAACAAGTCTGGGTAATAACAGCAAAAGCCGGGAAGAGAAAATCGTGGTGCTCTCCCAGGCTTCTGCCGAACAACTTTGTCACCTGATACTGACCGAAGGGGTTGACGTGGTTATTTGCAGCGGTATTGAGGAGGAATATTATCAATATCTTACCTGGAAAAAAGTACAGGTTGTAGATTCTGTGATTGGTCCTTGGCAAGCGGTTCTGGAACGCTTTTCAAAGCACAGTCTGAAGCCTGGAGACATTATTTACCGAAAGACATTTGCAAAAAAATGAATAGGCTAAGTTGGTATCAGCGTTTGGCTGGAAGCT
The DNA here is from genome assembly GCA_014383215.1 of Candidatus Desulfatibia vada. GTDB lineage: Bacteria > Desulfobacterota > Desulfobacteria > Desulfobacterales > UBA11574 > Desulfatibia_A > Desulfatibia_A vada. The sequence continues at coordinate 3,373 of JACNIG010000092.1, forward strand.
ATGATTTAAACTCCGGTGATGATTCCCCTGATCGCTACCGTATCCTTCGCAGGAATATTGTTGTTTTGATGCTTTTAGTAACGATAATTCCTTTGGTCATAATGGCGGTCATCAACCAACATGAATACCAGAAAAGTATACAAAACGAAACGGTAACCCCCTTAGCCACTTTGGCCAGCAAAACCAGACATTCTTTTGAACTCTTTCTGGAAGAGCGTCAGGCCATCGTGAAATCGATCTCCTCTTTATATTCATTTGAAAGTTTGTCCGACCCCAAAACTCTAAACCGCATTTTTAGTGTGTTAACCAATCAATATTTGGGTTTAATCGATTTGGGGTTAATTGACGCCAAAGGCATCCAGTTAAGTTATACCGGTCCCTACGACTTTTTGGGAAAAGACTACTCACAGCAAAGCTGGTTCAGGGAAGTACTGGTAAAGGGGGTTTATATCAGTGATGTCTTCATGGGTTACAGGCAATTTCCCCATGTCGCCATTGCTGTTTTGCGGCGCACGGAAGATGACCGTTCCTGGGTACTGCGTGCTACCATTGACACCAGCAAGTTTGATGACCTCATTTCTTCTATGGGGCTCACCCCCGAAAGTGACGCCTTTTTAATCAACCGCAAAGGTACCCTGCAAACCACATCCAGGTTTTACGGAAAAGTGCTGGACACTTTTCCGTTGTCATTTCCCCAGGGAAATTACGGAACCGTGGTCGTCGAAACAACCGACTCCCAGGGCCGTGAAATCCTGGTGGCATACGCTCCGTTTATTCATTCCGATTACATTCTGGTCCTGGCGAAACTACGCTCTACGGTTTTGCGGTCATGGTATGCGCTCCAAAGTAGAATGCTTTTTATTTTTATTTTTAGTGTCGTAACGATTGTTCTGATTATTATTAAATTGACGGATAATGTTGTCAAACGGGTTAAGGAGGCCGATGAAAGACGTGAAATCGCCTTTCGTGAAGTGCAGCATACGCATAAACTTTCTTCAATCGGACGGCTGGCTGCCGGTGTGGCGCATGAAATCAACAACCCCATGGCCATTATCAACGAAAAAGCCGGATTAATGCAAGATCTGGTTGAATATGACGCCCAATTCCGGAACAAGGATAAATTTATCGCACTGATAACTTCCATTCTTAAATCCGTTGAACGTTGCAAGTCGATTACACATCGCCTGTTGGGATTTGCACGTCACATGGAAGTTCAGTTGGAAATATTGGATTTAAATGATCTAGTCCAGGAGACCCTCGGCTTTTTAGAAAATGAAGCCTTATTTCGTAATATCGACCTTCAACTCCAACTGGCAAATGATCTCCCACGGATTTCCAGCAACCGGGGACAGCTTCAACAGGTTTTTTTAAATATTCTGTCCAATGCTTTTGCCGCCGTGGAAGACGGGGGCAAGATTACATTGCGGTCATGGGAAGAAGATGCAGATACCGTCGCCGTCTCTGTTCAGGACAATGGATGCGGCATGTCGGCGGAAACACTTAAACATGTCTTTGAGCCCTTTTTCACCACCAAAAAACAACATGGTACCGGTTTAGGTCTTTCGATTACCTACGGAATTGTCAAAAAAATAGGAGGGGATGTCAGGGTCACCAGCAAGGAAGGGGAAGGGACGACTTTTACGGCCTATTTGCGCAAAAAGGCAAAGTTTGGGTCAGGAGAATAAAATGAACACCATGAAAGTACTGCTTGTTGATGATGAAGAAGAGTTTGTGGCAACCCTTGCTGAAAGACTCGAGCTAAGGGAAATTCAGGCTCTGGTAGCCACAGACGGTGAATCTGCATTGGCTCTGATAGAGGCTGATACCCCCCAGATTGTTGTTCTGGACATAATTATGCCGGGTCTCGGCGGCCTTGAGGTCCTTAAACGGATCAAAGCTGAAAACCCCCACATTCCTGTTATTCTCCTGACCGGTCGTGGATCGACCAAAGAGGGCATCAAAGGGATGCAGCTGGGTGCTGTCGATTACTTGATGAAGCCCATCAATATTGAAGAATTAATCAAAAAAATGCATGCAGCGATTAAAGGTGAGGTCTCTCTGCCCTAAAGTGACGGTGATCTGCCTGTCGGCAGGGCTTCGCGGCGGGCAGCAGGCCGGTTAATCACAGCTTTTTAGCTTTAACGGGAGAATTCATGAGCAAATGGGAAGATAGAGAAATTGCCTTTTTTGGAAAAATAACCGCCGGAATCACCCATGAATTAAAAAATGTTCTGGCCATCATCAAAGAATCATCCGGTCTGATGGAAGACATCATGTCCATTTCACCGGAAGCAGTAATCTCATATCAGGAAAAATTTCAAAATTCATTAGCTAAAATAAAAAATCAGATTAAGCGTGGCGTGGAATTGACCGATCGGCTCAACAAATTTGCACACAGCACGGATGAAACCATCGCCCAAATCGATCTGCATGAAACCGTCGAACAACTAATCGCTATATCCCAACGATTTGCCAGACTTAAAAACGTTGTATTGAAAATCGCCCCCTCTAATCAATCCGTCCAACCAACGACCCTTGTGACCCGTCCTGTTCAATTACAAATGGCACTGTTTGCAGCCATAGAATGCTGTCTGAATACTATGCCTGACGGAGGGGTAATAAATATCGGCTTTGATAAAAGCAAAGCAAAAAACACCGTCCACGTTTTATGTGAAGGGGACCTGCCCGAAAAATCCGAATTTGTCAATAACCTGTCTGCATTCGAAAAATGGCCGGTTTTGCAAAAAATTGCTGCTTTCCTGGAAGGATCGGTGGAATTAGACGAATCTGCTCACGGCATTGTGCTATTCCTTCCAGAGCAGTTAAGGTCCTAGCATCATCCACTTTTGGTTCATTTTGTTTCTTTTGAGCCCTTTGGCCCTGTGACAATAGTGATTATCATCTTGATATCTTTTTAGTAATGAGCTGTGGAATATTTCTTGCCGCAGCTATTTAAAAAAACATTGCGCTTTGACTGTTTGACCATTATAATACATCCCTCATTTCTGATAGGAGACTGATTTGCCAAACATTTTATGAACAATCAAAAGAATCCGCCCATAAAACTTAAAAAGGAGTCTATAAAATGAAAAAGATGAAAATTCTTTTGGTGGATGATGAAAAAGAATTTGTAGAAACGCTATCTGAGCGCATGGCGATGCGTGATCTTGCGTCTGATATTGCCCTAAACGGCGAAGAGGCATTGCAGATGGTCGAAGCTGACGCCCCGGACGTGATGGTTTTAGATCTTAAAATGCCGGGTATCGACGGCATGGAAGTGCTGCGCAAGGTAAAAAAAGCCTATCCTGATGTCCAGGTCATCATGTTAACCGGGCACGGTTCTGAAAAGGACGAAGCAGAGGCTCGTCGTTTGGGTGCCTTTGAGTATCTTCAAAAACCGACAGGTGTCGATAAAATTGTTCAAACCATAAAGCGTGCTTTTAAAAAATTTGATGACTCAATGACGGCGGCAACTTTTGCAGAAGCCGGGGAATTTGATTCGGCCAAAGAAGTTATGAAAGACAGCGAGGAAAAGGACAAGGAAAAGGATTGACCTGTATGGACATCCGAGCTTGTCTGAAATAGGCTGCTTCTGTTTCAAAAAGTCGGCCGGATCCTATTGCCGCAACGTTTAAACGGAAGCAGCCGATAATATCTAACAAAAAACCAACCGGCGTTGAATTGTAACCTGATCGCATTTTCCGCCCCGGAACTGCGGGCAGCTTCAATTTCACTCCCTGTTTAGCATAACACAAGTTTGCCGGAATTGCCGAGAGCTTGCGTCAGTCACTATACGCCGCCGAACTCCAGCGGAAACTCGCCATGATTGCAGCGCCGGCGTTTGCGGATTTTAACTGAATATCGTAGCGAAAAATAAAATTTCGATACAATCAAGCCCTCGACAAAAATGTTCCGATATGTATCATGTTGACTCGTTCAGAATGTTTCAATATGTCTCGTCTTCTGTGTCAACATTTCACTCCAAATTACTAACTGCTGGAAATCAAATGACATTCAACTTTTGGCACATCTATTGCTTTATGTAGGCACAAAAATTAAGTTCGATCCAATAACAATTGGAAATTTAAATTAGGACTAACTTTAAAAGCTATGTAATATCAGGAAGATTTAGAGATTCCGAGACGCAAATTCATGAGATTGAACCTTTTGATCGTTGAATCCGACAACTTTTTTCGCAAGAATCTGGCCCGGCGTTTGCCTGATGAAAAAAATTGGCGGGTCTTATTTGCCGGACATCTGATTGAGGCCATAAAGATTGTTAAAAGAGAAAATATTGATGTAGTGTTACTGGGCCTTAAAGATTTAAAAAAGGAAGGGCTCATGATTCTCAAAGAGGTAAAAAATATCCGTCCCCTAACCGAAATCATCACCATCAACAGTTCTGATCAGATTGACCTCTCCATAGAAGGGATGAAACTGGGAGCGTTTGATGATTTTATTGTACCTTTTGATCTTGAATCTTTGGTCCGGCGAATTCGGGAAGCTCATCAGAAAAAAAAGAGACTGAAAAAGCAAAAAAGGTGATTAACAGCAGATCAGTTCCTATTTGAAAACATATAAAGGTTATAACGTTTTAACCAAAGGAGGCAAAAATGGAACAAATTAATGTTCTTTTAGTGGATGATGAAGATGAATTCGTAAAAAGCCTTTCTGAGCGCATGCAGATGCGTGATCTCGAAACAGATGTGGCTTCGAATGGCGAACAGGCTCTCAAGCTTGTGGACAAAGAGGTACCTGATGTAATGGTTTTGGATCTAAAAATGCCGGGCATTGACGGCCTGGAAGTGCTAAGAAGGGTAAGGAAGACCTACCCTGATGTACAGGTCATCATGTTAACCGGGCACGGCTCTGAAAAGGATGAAAAAGAAGCCCGTCGTTTGGGCGCCTTCGAGTATCTTCAAAAACCAACGGAAATGGATAAACTGGTTGAAACCATAAAAAAAGCCCATAAATATAAAAAGAAAATCGAAGACACCACCTAAGCTGACGCCTCAATGGCAACAGGTGAATTTGAGGCCCAAAAAAGTCTGAATGAAGACAAAAAACAATGGGTGCGCGGGGGAACAACAAATGAAAATTAAAGTACTATTGGTGGATGATGAAAAAGACTTCATCGAAACCCTGGCCCAGCGTCTTGAGGTGCGGGGCTTTGAGGTCAAAACTGCTTTTAGCGGGGATGAATGCCTGGATCTTATCCAAGAGCATGAATTTGATGTGATCGTTCTGGATGTGCTGATGCCGGGCAAAGACGGTATTGAGACCTTAAGGGAAATCAAAAGCCTAAAACCTCTTCTCTATGTCATCATGCTTACCGGTCACGCAACGGTCGAGACGGGTATAGAGGGCATGAAATTAGGGGCTTACGATTATCTTATCAAACCGACCGAAACAGCCGATCTGGTGGATAAAATTACCAAAGCCCACCATCTTAAAGCGGAGCATGAAGAGCGAATCTGTAACGCGGAGACAAAACGCATTATCAAGAAGCGGGGATGGTAAATGCTGTTTCCGGTACAGGGGCAAGAAGACATAATGGTTAACAGATATAAGCTGAGGAGAATGATAAATGGCAAGCGATTTTAGCGCTTCTGAAAAAGTTGGTTTCGACTGGAAACGATACATGTTTATAACCCTGGGCGTCCTGCTCTTCATACTGGTCTATTATACACCCTCGTGGCCCGATGCCATTGATCCTCAAGGAGAGCACTTTGCTTTGAGCAGAGAGGGCAAGGGTGCCCTGGCTGTTTTTGCACTGGCGGGCACCTGGTGGGTCTTTGAAGTTGTACCCATCGGGATAACCAGTCTGGCCATCGGCGTGCTCCAGGCAGTCTTTTTGATCCGCCCGGCCAAGGCGGCCTTCAATGACTTTATGGACCCCTCGGTGATGTTTATTTTTGCTTCTATCATGATCGGCCTGGTCTTTACCAAAACAGGATTGACCAAACGTTTAGCCTATAAGATGCTGGTTGTCGTGGGGGAAAAGACCAGTATGATTTATCTGGGTTGTTTCCTGGTAACCGCAGCCTTGACGCACATCATGGCCCACACTGCGGTGGCGGCAACCATCTTTCCTCTCTTGCTGACGATTAACAAGCTGTATAGTGATGACAACGAACCGACCAAATTCGGCAAGGGACTATTCATGGGCATGGCTTATGTTGCCGGGGCCGGCAGCATCGTGACGCTCCTTGGAGCGGCGCGCGGTGCCGTGGCCATCGGTTTTTTTAATGATATCGTGGGCAGAAACATCAGTTTTTTTGAGTTGAGTTACTACATGTTTCCGGTGGGGTGGTTGATGGTTTTGCTGTTGTGGGGTTTTTTCATGATCTTTTTCAAGCCCGAAAAGAAAACTCTTCCCGGCTTGAGGGAAAAAGCCAGACAGCTCAGCAGCGCAATGGGCCCTGTGACTCGCAAGGAGATCATTGCTGTCGTTATCGTTTTTAGTTGTATCCTGACCATGGCTTTGCACTCCGTTGTCCCGATCCTTAAACCCATTAATAAAACGGGCATCATTTTGATTTCTACTATTCTGTTTTTTATCACCGGCATCATGGATATAGACGACCTGGAAGAGATTCCCTGGAATATAATCCTTCTTTTTGCCGGGGCCATGAGCATCGGTTTCTGCCTCTGGGAAACAGGGGCCGCCAGATGGCTTGCCGTCAACTGGCTGGTGATGTTCAAGGAGGCCCACTGGTTTATTTTTGTTTTGAGTATCGCATTTTTCGTGATGATCATGACAAATTTTATCATGAACGTGGCCGCCATTGCCATCTCCCTTCCAGTGGCGCTGGTGATTGCTCCCTATCTGGCGGTGGCCCCGGAAGTCATCTTATTCGGATCTCTGGTGACTGCCGGCATGCCGTTCCTCTTGCTTGTCGGAGCAGCACCCAATGCCATCGCTTATAATTCCAGGCAGTTTACCACCGGAGAATTTTTTATGTACGGTGTGCCTGCGAGCATCATTCTTATGATTGTGGTCGGTTTTGCAGCCCTGATTCTCTGGCCCCTGATGGGGATGCCGGTGACATTGTAATAAAATTAGATACAACGAAGTCATCTTTCGCAAAGTAAAGAGGGCTGTGATTGGTGGTTCGTCGCCGAAATGGAGAAGATTGATGTCAAAAAAATATCCTGAATGCCCATTGTATAATCACGATACTTGCAGAGATCTTCATGCTCCCAAACTTTGTGCCATCGTCAGAAAGGATAAAACCTGCCTTAAGAAATTTTCGAAGGCAAGGAAGAAGGCACAAAATAAAAACCGGTCTATAAACGAGGCATCATGTACGATGTTCAAACAAATTTCATAAAGAACAGGCCGTATATAGCATTGGGTGTTAGGTATGCTCCGTGACATTGCAATAAAAGCTGGAAATTATAGCATGTGGAATCGAATCAGCCTTCGCAAACGGATTTACCTTATTCTGACAGCCTTGGTTTGTGTTACTCTTCTGGGCGGTTCCGTGATGGTGTGGTACACTTATCGGAGTGAAAGGGTTTTAACTGCAATTATTGACCGGGATCTGGCAGCCTTCCAATCAGCCGGAGCTTTAGTAACTTCCCTTGTCAATCAGAAAGGATTTGTATCCTACTATTTTATGGATGGTGATCCCGACTGGCTCAGACAATTAAGAGAATTTCGCCAGCTTTTCAGAGAAAAGCTCAAAGAAGCTCGTTATATTGCCGAAAAAAAGCACCAAAAAGAAGCCGTTGAACAGATCGACCGGGAATACCAGCTTTACATTGCCGGCAAAGACCGTGTCATAGCCCATTATAAAGCCGGAGAGCGTGATGCCGGTCTCAAGCTGCATCAGAAAGTACGCGAGCGTTACTTTTCGATTCTCGGCTTATGTGAAAAATATAAAGATTTCCATGTAAAAAGGATCACTCAGGCACGGCGGAAAAGCCAGGTACAGGCCCAAGAACTCAGGTTGATCGCTGGAACCGCTATGGTGATGGTTTGTGTCCTGGGCATCCTTTTGGCCTTTGTTTTGGCTAACCAGGTTTTAGACCCCTTACGCAGGTTAGCACAGGAGACTGATCGGGAAGACAACCTGAAAAAGCCGGGTGACGAAATAACAGCGCTCAGCCGCAGTGTTCGCGGATTGATTGAAGATGCCGGTCAAACCCACATCGAGCTTGAACGCAGTCGTGAACATCTTTTGCAGGCCGAAAAATTGGCCATGGCGGGTAAACTGGCAGCCGGAATGGCCCACAGTATTCGTAATCCGCTTACATCCGTGAAGATGCGCCTGTTTTCGTTAAGCCGATCCCTTGAACTGACCGATTACCAGAAAGAAGATTTTGAAGTAATTTCCGAGGAGATTCGCCACACTGACACCATTGTTCAGAATTTTCTGGAGTTCTCCCGGCCGCCCAAACTCATAATGCAGCAGATTAGCCCGTCAGTCGTGGTTGATCTGGCTATCCAGTTGCTGGAACA
>JACNIG010000115.1 GCA_014383215.1 Candidatus Desulfatibia vada
AGTTACCACACCACCTTGTGGTAACGTCCTGCGCCTACTATGGCCTCTGCTGACTTCCTGCCCGATCACCTCTGGAATTGCTCCCAGAAGGGCTGCTAAGATAGCGGTAGGGTCCGGTGGCTGTTCCAAGTCTTTCGGCCTGGGCCTCAGTCCGGCTCCCGTGACGGCCTTAGCCGCATATTGGGCAGATCTCCCCGGATAAGAACGTGAACTTTCGCTACACAACCGCAGCATTTACCCTATCTCCTGAATCCGGGGCTTCGTCATGTGGTGCTGACTTACCCGGAGACTGGGCCTTATATGCTGTTTCTGTTCGTCGGCTCATAGCTTTGCGCTCAGGGTTGCCGCTCCCTTTGGTCACTCTCGCCTGCGGCTCGCCTTACGCTTCGCTCCAGCCCTTCAGACGAACCCTCGCGAGTTCGCCCTTGCCGTCGGCTAATGTTTATGTCATTGTCTTACGACATTGACAGGATTCACACATAGGGGACTTTCACCCCATAAATTCACGCCCATGCCGGGCGTACACCATGCCATGCACCGGATCGGCGGGAAAAAGCGCCCGCCTCCCGGTGATGGCCGCGTTGGATGCTTAATAAGAAACTCCCTCAATAAGACATAATAAGCTATGTTTATCCTTGACATAAGGTTATAATTGGTTATAATTGGGCCATGAATGAAGTCAACTGGAGCAAAAAGACAACTGGCAAAAGTTCCGATGAAATACCGTGTGGCAATCACTGATGCAACTCGAACTCTCGTTAACTTCCCTGAATGCAAGAATGTTAAGCCTTTGAAGAACCATATTTATGACTTCCGTTTGCGTGTTGGTCGTTACAGAGTCTTTTTCGATTTTGACGGTCAAATAAAGATAATTGCAATCCAGGAGGTAAAAAAACGCGATGAACGTACTTACTGAACCACAAGTAATAAAACAGGACGACAAACCTGCCTTTGCCGTAATTCCTTGGGATGTTTATCAGGAGCTTGTTAAAAACTATATTCCTGATGAATCTGATGTGTGGTTTCCCCAGGAAGTAGTTGAAGCAAATGTTGTCAGAGGTGATAGCCTACTTAAAGCCTGGCGTGAATATCTTGGTCTGACGCAGGCTGAAGTTGCTAAGCGGGCAGGGATGAGCCAACCCGCATATGCAAAACTTGAGAAGCCTGATGCAAATCCAAGAACAGCGACTCTTCGTAAGATTGCTAAAGCGCTTGGAATATCTCTTGAGCATTTGACGGAATAAAGATAATTTCCACATATAATTCAAACTCTTTTACTGAGATGGTGCGCTCTGCATGCCTATGGCTACTCTGACTATCATGCGGTAACGTGAAGTAAATATTAATTTGCGGGAATCCCAATAAGGGAAACCTTAGCGGAGGCTTGAGCCCCGTGAGGTGAAAGTCTCACGCGGGGTTCTTAGGGAGCTTGGGGCTGGCAACAGCATCCGGCTACCCGACAATGTATATCATGAGATACTACGTCATACGCATACAGGTTGATTTCGAAACACCCCGTGATATGCCACCTCTGCCTTCCTCTGGAAAACAGTGGCGATCAATAGGATATTTCCAGACTTTTTACTGCACAGAGAAGTCAACAGAAAAGGCTAAGCAACTTGTTCATGATTTTTATCGAAAAAACGAAGTCAATCCCGCCGTAAGCTCATCCCCTGTTTCGATGACTTTCACATCATAAAGAAAGGGTCGACATCAGCGATGACCTTAATGCTTCGGCTGCTGATTTTTGCCCTGTTTTTAAACAATATTTGCTGAAGAAAGCGGTGCAGAGGGCCTACTTTCAGCCCCTTTAAAAGGATCTGCCAGCGGAAGTGTTTTGCGACTCGCGGAAGTGCGGCTTCAATGGGCCCCAACACTTGCACGTACTTTAAAAAAGCGGCGTCGCTTTTTAAAAGATCATGACAAAGATCACCTATAGCCAGTGCATGTTGCCGCGTTTTTTCCTTGTTTTTCCCAGAAATTTTAAGCTGCACCATGCGTGCAAAAGGAGGGTAATTCAGCTCTTTTCGAAAATGTATTTCCTGGGCGTAAAATTTTTTAAAGTCCTGGTCCGTGGCCGACAATATGCTGAAATGATCCGGGTTATAGGTCTGAAGAATCACGCGGCCGGGAAATTCTCCCCGCCCGGCTCTTCCCGAAACCTGGGCCAAAAGCTGAAATGTGCGTTCACCGGCTCGAAAGTCCGGAAAATTTAAGGATAGATCGGCACAGATTATGCCGACAAGGGTAATATTGGGGAAATCATGACCTTTGGCAACCATTTGAGTGCCGACAAGTATATCGATAGTTTGATTTCTCAAGCCTTTCAGAATTTTTAAGATGGAACCCTTGCGCACGGTGGTATCGCGATCCATTCTGGCTACCCGCGCATCCGGGAAAAGGGCCTTGACGGCCGCCTCTACTTTCTCAGTGCCAAGGCCCAGCAGGCTGATTTTATTAGAGCCGCAGTTTAAGCAATTTGATGTCGCCGCCAGTGTAAATCCGCAGTAATGACACTTATAGGCACGAGCTCCCTGGTGCAGTGTCAGGGAAATGTCGCAATTTTTGCATCTGATGGCTTCGCCGCAAGCCCCGCAGACCGGGTAGCTGGCAAAACCTCGGCGATTCAAGAAAAGCAGAACCTGCTTGTTGTGCTCAAGAGTCTCTTTGATGGCGGTATGGAGCAAGGGAGTGATAAAACGTCTGATCCCCCGTGTATCCCTATAGTTGCGTAGATCGACGACGGCAATTTCAGGCATAGGTCGTTGTTCGACACGCTGTTTTAATGTAACTTGTGTGAATTTAGCTTGAGTAACGTTATAGTATGACTGCATCGAAGGCGTCGCAGATCCCAGCAGGGCAACACAATTATGAAGTTTGGCCCTCACCACGGCAAGATCCCTGGCATTGTATCGCAAACCGCTATCTTGCTTGTAGGATGTGTCGTGTTCCTCATCTACGATAATAATCCCGATATCTGCAAAGGGCGCAAAGATGGCGGACCTGGCTCCGATGGCAATCGTCACTTCTTGGCGTGCGATTCGCAGCCACTGATCATAACGCTCTCCCGCAGAGAGTCCGCTATGCAGAATCGCAACACATTCGCCAAACCGGGCCCGGAAGCGTCTCTCCATCTGGGAAATAAGTGCAATTTCCGGCACCAGGACCAGCACGCATAAACCACGTTGCACAGCCTCGGCGGCCAAGTGCAGGTAAACCTCGGTTTTGCCGCTGCCGGTAACACCTGTCAAAAGACAGGTGGCAAATCCTTGGCCCAGCAAGCTTAATACCTTTGAAATCGCGTGTTGCTGTTCGCCGGTAAGTATATGAGTTGTGTCGGATCTGATCGGTTCGCCAAACGGATCCCGATAGACCTTTTTCTGTAATATCGAGATATATCCGCCTTTTTCCAAAGACTTGATTATTCTGGGTGCGGACGGGACCAATGCTTTTAGTTTTTGAACTGAGATTTCACCATCATCTTGGACGGCAGCCATAATCTTTTTTCCGGCATCAGATAGCTTTTTGAAAGAAACATCCGAGCCGGGCAGAGCAACATACCGTTCCATCTTGGCTTTAACGGTTTGACCTTTAAGTTTGCGTTTGCCGACAATCAGCCCGCGACGCTCAAGGTCGTAAATTAAAGCATTGGAGACATCCTGTTTGAGCGTGCGGCCGAGGTCTTTGCGGCGCAACGGGTTGATTTTAAGCAAATTTAAGATTTCATTTTCCAGAGGTGTCACCGCATTCCGGTCTGCATAAAGGACCTGCTCACCTTTTTTAGTAACAGCAAGCGCAACAAAATCGTAAAGATTTAAGCCGCCGGGCAGGGCGGTTTTGATGACATCTCCAATCGGATGCAAGTAGTAATCTGCAACCCATTTGAAAAACGGTATCATAGACGCTTGAAAAAGCGGCTTTTCATCAAGGACATCCAAAATGGCCTTTAAATCTTTCTGATAGTTATCCTGGCTATCGCCAAGGATATACCCCGTTACCCGGCGCCGGCCAAAAGGGACCAGCACTCTTTTCCCGACAGATACCAGTGCTGCAAGATTTTCAGGTACACTGTAAGTAAATATGTTGTATACCGGAAGGGCTATGGCTACGTCTATGTTGGCGGAAGATAATGTCATGAAACTCTTATAATCAAAAGAGTAATTGGGGTGCTAACCCGAAGCTCTCATGGAGAACCTGCCTGGATTTTAAGGGCGTCGAACAAAAGTGAAACCCGGGCTAAGCCTTTTTCCTTGACACGGGACGTGCTTTTCTTTAGACTTTAGTTATCAAAACATCCGTAAAAATTCTATATTTTGACACCTCAAGTTCAATTAAAATGAAATTTAAATATAGCGCTATTGTAAATATTTTTCAACCTGTAAGCATGGGAGACAACCGCGTAACCTTTGGAAGCAGAAATTCATGTATTAAAAGAAGGATGATTTTTTAAAGGAGGAGAAGGATATGCGAAAAATTACCAAGCGATCTATAACCTTTTTTCTAATTGCCGCCCTGATTTTTGTTCCATTTGTTACAACCGCCGTTGCGGCCGACCAGACGCAAGACGATGAAATCAGCGCCGGAGCCATGACGGTCGATTTATTGCTTGTCCGGCCGGTGGGTATCGTCTCTGTGGTTTTCGGTACGGCCGTGTTCATAGTATCGCTCCCTTTCTCAGCCCTCGGAGGGAATGCCGGCAACGCCGCTAAAAAATTAGTGGCAGCACCCTTCAACTATACCTTTACACGAAAGCTTGGGCATTTTGAAGAACAGAAGCGTGGAGGTTATTAGACTACATAATGCCGGGTATTATCTTTAGGCACAAGCCTGATGATCTCGTAAAAAGTCACGAATTCAGCTCAAATGTTAATCCTCGAAATACTAAATGCATTCCGGTGGTTAAAATTTTCGCGTTGACTCGGGGCGTCCATACCCCTCGCCCTACTTGTCCCGCTTCGCGGGATCCAATTCCGCTGTCCTGCGGAATTGTCCTTGAACCCGAACAAAAATTTGCATTTTTGAAGAACCCTGCAGCCCCGCTGAGCGGGATTTCCGCTACGCTACATCAAGCTAGCTTGCAGGGAATGTTCTGCCTTGCGGCAGTGCTTCGCAGCGACTGTAAGGAATTCTATCAATTTTTTGATTCTCTCGCTGTGCAGTTCAAAGGTCTCCCCCGGAGCATGCAGACCGCTGATATTAGAATCGCCTTTGCTTGGTTTAAAGAGCTGATACAAAAAGGCAGAACCAACACTTTTTTGGCATACTCAACAAATAATCCATAAGATACAAGGAGGAAAAATGGTAGCCTTAAAAAGTCATGGGATTGACGATTTATCTCAGTTTGCCATGGACGTGATGCGGCGCTCAGGAGAGGAGGCGCTTTCATATTATGGTAAAGGAAATCCACATATTAAATTCGACGAGGACCTTGTTACCGAGGCCGATTTCCACATGATGGAATTTTTTGAAGACCAGCTTAACTCTCATTTTCCTGAGCATCAGGTATTCAAAAACAACCAGGCAAACCAGGAATACACCCATGATGAAAAGCGCTACCTCTGGATTTTTGACCCTTTAGATGGTGTTGCCAATTTTCAAGCCGGCATTCCCCTCTGGGGTATCTCCCTGGCGCTTATCGAAAATTTCTGGCCCATTTTCGGTGTGTTTTATATGCCGGCCACCGGCGATCTTTTTCACGCCCGGGCCGACCAAAAAGCCTATCTGGACAAAGAAGAAATCCACATCTCAGATCAGCAAAATATAAATAATGAAAGCCTTCTATTTACCTATTCTCGGTTTCACCATCGTTATCGCTCGACATTTCCGGGAAAAATTCGCGATTTGGGCTGCACCGGCGCCCATATATGTTATGTGGCCATGGGTCGTGCCGAAGCGGCGATTATTGCCAACGAGTCTTATCAGGATCTTGCGGCCGCCGGTATTATCCTTGAAGCGGCCGGCGGCAAGATCTTCAAATTGGATGGAAGCGATTTTCATCTCAACGAATACCTTGACGGACAAAAAATCAAGGATCATATGCTGGTCACGGCCCCCGACCTGTATTCACAAGTTCGAAACTGTTTACATGAAGCCGCTTAGCAAGGAGAAGCCGAAAAAGCTGAGCGCTCCTCTTGAGGAGCACAATGTTTGAGGAGCGCTTCGCTTGAGGATTAATGTTTTAGCCTAAAGGAGGCCAGGTTGATTTCGCGGATTGATCATATTTCCATAGCAGTTAAAAATTACGAAAAAGCCCGCTTTTTTTTCCAGGACATATTAGGAGCTGTGCCCGGCGCCGGCGCCAATAATCATGACAACAAATTTTTCTGGCAAATTTTTTCCCTGGGAGATCTTTCACGCTTCGAGCTGATCTATCCCACCGGTCCGGACGGGCTTTTAAAAAAATTTTTAAAAAATAACAAAGAAGGCGGTTTTCATCATTTTACATTACAAACACCGGATATTCAAAAAGCCCAACAAACCCTTGAAAAGCATAATATCCCGTATTTCGGATACAATGAATATGGCGACGTTTGGAAAGAGATTTTTATCCACCCCAAAGACGCTTTCGGTGTATTGATCCAAATTGCCCAGTTCAATCCGGATGACTGGCTGGACAAATCCATAGTATTTCCAAAAGGTCAAAAATGGTCCGTGGAAAAGAAAGAAAAAGGTTGTACCTTAAGCTTTCTTCATCCCGGAGGAGGAAAGGTTACACTGGAATTGACTCCGGAGGAAATGAAAAAACTAAAACATGAACTGGAGCAATTTTGATGAGATTTTAAAGTGTTACGGTTTAGGTGGCAGCTTTTCCAGCAACCAGTTGTGCACTTGATCCACCAAGTTTTGCTGATGGCCGTGAAAGCCATGTCCGGCACCGGCAATCTTGACGACCTTTACTTTGCTGCCGGCACCGGCGTGGCTGCTGAGGCGGTCGGCAACGACAGGGTCTGCCAGGCGATCGGCAAGACCATGGACAATCAGGACAGGCAGGGAAATCCGGCCGATATTTTTATACGGATCTGAAAAAGTTTCCGGTCCCCTCAGACTTACCAAGTGATCGGCAGTGTAAAGCGTTTTGCCTAAGGGGCCAAGGTTGATGAGCATCCACTCATTGCCTTTGCCGGCGGTCTTCAACTCCTGGGCACGGCGCAGTAGCTGCGCTGCCGCATCTTGCCCGAAAATTCTCACGTTCCATTCGTACAGATTGCCCGGAGGACCGGTTAAGATCATTCCTGCAATCCTGGGATCTTCAGTCGCTGCCTGGTAATACAGCACCCGGTTGGTTCCCATGCTGTGCCCGTACAGAAATATCGGGCTGTAACCGCGCCGCTGCATTTCATCGACCGCCGCTGCTATGTCATGGCGGTTCTCTTCAAACAGGTTCTTCTTGGGAACCCGATCATGGTCGCGCATATTGACTGCCAGGGTGCAAAAACCACTATCAGTCAGTGCTTCCGGGAGAAATTGCATGACGGAAGAGTAAAAATTGCCGCTATAGCCATGAATTAAAACGATACCGGCCTGATACCGGGATGAGGACGGCCGGCGCACTACACCGGTCAACTTGACACCATCGGCTGTCGTAAGTTGCACCAGTTCGATCCCGGTGCTTTCAGCAGCCCGGGCTGTCGGGCACAAAACAAGATAAAACATTATACTTAGACTAATGCACAATTTTACAAATCGCATCTTTCCCTCCCGAAAATTATAAACATGATCGATGTAGATCTTTTACGCTCAATTGAGGTTTTACATTTTATCACCAGTGGGCCGCAATAATTATTTGATATCCGGTTATATGGCGACGCAGTCGCGTTGTATAAAATCGCGGAGCGATTTTATATTGACAAGCTTGGTTGAGGTATGCCACTTTCCACAGAAAAACCGGCCCGATCACATCCAAACACCGGGAGGTGTAAAATGCTAACCCACAAAACCGAAGTGCGGGTTCGTTTCGGCGATACCGACCCCTATGGTGTGGCCTATTTTGTTAGCTATTTCAGGTATTTTCATAAAGGCGTTGAAGAATTTCTACGCTCTCTGGACATCCCCCCCGAAACCTTTTTTCGCAACCAGCAAGAAAAGTTCGGTATGCCCAAAGTAGCGGCGGACTGCAGTTTTTCCGTTCCCGCCCGCTATGGCGACCTGCTGGAAATGCACACTTCGATCAAGGAACTCAAGGAAAAGTCAATCGTTTTCCAGTTTAAGTTTTACCGCCCCCCCGAAACCCGCGTGATGGCGGAAGGGAGTGTTACTTTCGTGTGCATCGACCACACCTGGAAGGCCAGGCCGCTCCCGGAAATTCTGGTCGGGAAAATACAAAGCCATTTGCCGGCAAAATAATTTTGGGCAAAATAATTAAAAATTAAAAAAATCATTTTGCCATCAATCATTTTGCCAATGTGATTGCAACGACTTTTCTACAAGCCGTTTCAAATTGATTTATGTAGAACAACATCATTTCCTGAGATTGCCAGAAGCAAGCCTCGGCGATTGGTGGCTTTGGCCACCCGCAACCATTTTTCTTTGCTCAGGCCGCGTGCCAAAGTAGTAAGCAGTAGCGCACCTTCCAATTCTCGACTGCCTTTCATAATCATAAACTGGCGATGGTTGGTGCAGGCAAACAACAGATGTCCGTTGGACAGCAAGAAATTATAGTCACCCGGATACTGGTCGATCATTTGCACCGTACTATCAGACAAAGCCTCGAAAAGCATCTCAGGCTCTGTAGCGTTCCTGTGATGGTCTTCAATATGATCCCGAAGGTATTCAAAAACCCTGGCCGAATCGCTTACGGCATCTTCAATGGCAATGCCGCTGCTTTGGTAAGATTCAATGGCCGGTGCTTTGCCGTTATGGGCAAAAATCCAGTTATGACCGCCGAAATTTAGAACAAAGGGATGGGCATGGCACTCGTCCACAAGACCGCTGGTCCGGAAACGGATATGGCAGATGATAATTCTGCTTTTTACTACCCGGGCCAGTCTTTGAAAGCTGTCGTGCAAGTGATCGGAAGAAAAAACCTGTTCAGCCGATTTTTCAACTATGGCCTGTTGTTTACGGAAAAAACCGATACCCCAGCCGTCCATATTCTTTTTAGCCCGAACCGCAAAAAGGGGCATCGATTTGGGGGCGGAATAATCTTTCTTGGCAGACAGGGCAAAAAGGTCACACATCGGTTTTATCTAAAAGTATCAATATTATTTCTGAATATCTAGGGCATAGCGAATCAGCGAATCAACGAGTCTATGATGCCGGATGCTTGATACTGGATGCTGGTTAGGTAAGGAATAGGTAATTCTTGTTGTTTCCAGCATCCAGTATCCAGAATTATACGTCATCAGCGTATAACACATCCGGGCCGGCAATCACCAAAAGCTCGCCTTGGGACTGAGGGTCCGGTGTTATGGGGTGCCATTTGCTGCTGCTCAGCCCTTCTTTGACGGAAGTGACCAGCAGAATGTCTCCCATACTTTCAGACTCCTTGAGAACCATCAACTGTCTAAAGTTGCAAAAGGCAAAGAGAAACGATTCATTGGCCAGAAAAAAAATGTAATCCCCGGGATAGTCGTACAGAAGCTTTTGGATAGCGATGCGCAGGGCAATATATATACTGATATACGGATTTTTGCGGTTGAGCAATACTAATTGATCTCTTAAATATTCGAAAACTCTGGCAGTATAGACATCGAGGTCCAGCCGTGGTGTTTCAGTGGTCTGATATTCGTCAATCTTTTCAACAATTCCAATCTGGGCAAACAGCCAGTTGTGATCCAGAAAGGGGAGCTTGAAGGGGTGGAGATCAGCACTGTGGTGACCACCGCTTTTGGGGCAGTTCACATGGGAAATTATAATCCGGCTGTCGATGACCCGGGCCAGCCTCTGAAAGCTTTCGTGCACCTCATTTTGGCTGAACACCTGTTCTGATGATTTTTCTACTAACGCCTGATCCTCACGAAAAAAACCGATACCCCAGCCGTGCATGTTTTCACTGCCCTTTTGCGCGAAGATGGGCAGGTATTCTTGGGGTGTATAGTTATAGCCTGCCGAGATAGCTAAGATGTCACACATGGTAGTCCCCGCTTCTTATCCCTGGCAAAATAATTTGGGACAAAACAATTATTTAATTTAATTATTTTGCCATTAATTATTTTGCTTATTTTTCCAGTATATTTGGAGCCAGCTAGTTCGATACCGTCTTAATCTGGCTTTCGTAGCCGAGATCCGTGTAAATATCGCATATGGTCTGTACCCACTTGTTTGCTTTGGGGTAATGGTAGATGTTTGGGGCATTCCCCTGGCTCAGCTCAACGAGGAACTGGGTGAAAATGATCCACTGCATAGCTTCATCAATGTTGTGCAGTATGGCTGAATGATATCGAAATTCAATGGTGGAACGATACCAGTAGGAATGGAGATTCAGTCCGTGATAGCGGGTTTTATCATAACGCGTATAATTGCCTGCTTCCTCTTCACATCGATTTTCAGTGGAGTACCAGAGTCGTTTGATCTTACAGTCAACGGATTCTGTATCACCATCACAGATGTCTAAAAAGGCCTCCACATCGATTTCCATGGGCCGGCAGGTCTCCGCATTCTGACGATCACCCGGGATCAACAGATAAAATTGCTTTTCAAAAGGATGAACAATCCGGACGAGGTGCTGTAAGTGTGCGCAGTTGTACTTTGCAGGGTCAACGCCGTGATGGACGTGGAGGCCGCAGGATGCATCGATATCGACTCCCTGGATGTCGCTGAGAAATTGGAACATCTGGTAGACCTGCACCAGATCGGATATTCCACGTAAAATCGGGCTGGTAAGTTCGACGCCGCATTTGGTATGACCTTTTCCTCTAACCGATCCATCTTTCTCGAAATGCCAGGATTCCCTGTCATCACCTATGGGTATCTTGTAATCCTTGATAAGATCGAGCATGTGGCGTCCGTCTTTGCCTCGAGAGGAAATATTGTAAGGTTTAATGATGCCATTATTTGTCGGTATGGCAACATATTGCAGCCCGAAAAATTCGATCTCCACACCAAAGGTGCGGTCCGTGAGGTACTGCAGCATGGGATAACGGGTTTTAAGCTTTAAAGCAATTAGATCTGCTTCAGTCATCGGCGCATTTCCCTTATTGTTTGCCAACCAGAGCAACAATCAAAAGGTCGATAGAATTTAATCCGGTACATTGAAAAATGTCTGTTCGTCGTTTTACAAAAACTATCCTATATGATTACGACTGTTTGTTCAAAGGTTTTTTTATCTGCGAAAAAAAACCGGGCAGATTCTTGAGTCTGGATTAGCTGCCTTCTTTTTCAATAATTCTGGCATCTACGACCATGATTCCATCCGGATAAGCCATGACCGGATTGAGATCGATCTCAACGATTTCTGAATGCTTCTCTGCCATTTGAGCCACCGAGAGCAGGCAGTCTGCCAGTGCCTGTTCGTCTATGGGCGGTTGGCCGCGGTATCCTGAAATAAGTTCATATCCTTTGATTTCCCGGATCATGTCAAGGGCATCGTCACGGGAGAACGGAAGAAGACGAAGACTGACATCCTGAAAGATCTCGACCATGATACCCCCGAGTCCAAAAAGAATGACCGGGCCGAACTGCGGGTCGCGATTCATCCCCACGATAACTTCCAATCCCGGAGGAGCCATCTGGCTCACCAGCACGCCTTCTATCCGGGCTTGGGGGTTGCTGCTTTTAACGGCTGACAGCAAATCGTTGTACGCCTTCTCAACTGCTTCAGCGGAATTTAGATTAAGCTGCACACCGCCGACATCGCTTTTGT
>JACNIG010000176.1 GCA_014383215.1 Candidatus Desulfatibia vada
TGAAAAAATCAAACCAGCACCACCACCCAAAGAAAGGCGACAATATAACAGTAGAACCGATCAGAAGGATCGCGGACATAAAGTCCATATCAAAACTGCTGAACGATTCGCCCAGAAACCACCTGCTGTTCACCATGGGGATCAACAACGGCCTGCGAGTTGGAGACCTGCTCAAACTGAAAGTAAAAGCCGTACGAAACCTAAAAATCGGAGACACGTTAAAGATAAAAGAATCAAAGACCGGGAAAGACAATATACTTGTGGTCAACAAGGCGGTTCAAAAGTCCCTTAAAAATTATCTGGAAAAGGTTCAGCCGGGAAACAGCGACTATCTGTTTGCCAGCAGAAAGGGGAACAAGGCGATCACCATCCAGGCGGTTAACAATATGATCAAGAAATGGACCAGGGCGATCAACCTTGAGGGAAATTTTGGTGCTCACACATTAAGAAAGACCTGGGGGTATATGCAGAGGACAAGGTACGGCGTCGGGTTTGAAATCATATGCAAGCGGTACAATCATTCGAGCCCGGCGGTTACGATGCGATATTTAGGAATTCAGGACAAAGAAGTCCATGAGACGCTTATGAATGAGATTGGTTAATCGAAGCCAAGGCATCTGTTTAGGATCGGTATGTTATACGTTGTCTGGATATTTGTAAACGTTCAAACCGATTACAGCATCGGTACCCTCAATCTTTTGGTTTCCCCGCGTACTGGCAATGGTTATCGTTTTGCCAGATTTCGAGAGCCCGAACTCCATTGTCAAATCTATCTCAATAATCAGTTTATCGTCTTTAATTTCCCACTTCACGTTCTGCATTTCTTCAACTCCTTTTTCTTAATCTGCCGATACGATTGGACTCGTATTATAGAGTTATGATAATTCGCCAGAAAAGACACTAGGGTCGCATCTCAATTGTTAATTATTTACATACTATTCTTAACAGGCAACCTTTATAGGATTCCTCCATGTCTTTTATTCAAACAAATCAGAATGAGTACCTGTTCTTTCAAAGATGATTTCGGAATCGATTATCTTGTAAATCAATAACCAATTCGGCTCAACATGGCATTCTCCCTTCCTTTATAGTGCTTCCAATCCTCCATGCTTAAGTGGATTGAATATCCGAGTTCGCTTTAGCGTATATTGTTCTTGTCCGTTATATAGGACATAACCTTCTGCGCAACGATCACCTGCAACTTTCCGGAAACGCTCAATGCCCTTTAAAAAATCAGGAGTGAAGGTAGCGCCGGATTTGATTTCAACCGGAATCAGTTTTCTTCCTTTTTTGATAACCAAATCTACCTCGTTTCCATGCGTATCCCTGTAAAAAAACAACTCCGGATGTTTTCCATTATTCAGACGCGTTTTAAGCACTTCCTGAATCATAAGGTTTTCATATAGACCACCGCGCAGTGGATCGCGCGATACCTGATCCGGTGTCTCAATGCCCAGCATATACGCAGCCAAGCCTGGATCACTGAAATAAATTTTCGGCGATTTGATTACACGCTTTCGAATGTTTTCAAAAAATGGAGGTAGTTCGAAAACGACAAAAGACGCTTTCAATGCACCGATCCAGTTTTTCACGGTGGTAGCTGAAACCCCTATATCGTTGCTGAGCGAAGTATAGTTCACAATTTGGCCAACACGGCCTGCTAATAAAGTAAAAAACTGCTGAAATGGTTTTAGATCTCTCAAGTTAATCAAGGAGCGGACATCACGCTCTATGTAGGTTTGCATATAGCCGTTGAAAAAACGAGATGGTTTTAAGCCCTCTTCGTGGATTCGTGGATATCCGCCAATATATATTAGCTCGAACGCCCCCCAATCTTCCCGGTAATTGCTCAGCTCATTTAGCGAAAATGGGAGCAATGTCAGCACCGCTGTTCTGCCGGCTAATGTTTGACTCACAGACTGATGGAGTTCGGGCTGATGGCTGCCTGTCAAAATAAACATGCCCGGCTTTTTCTCCCGGTCTACTATCCCCTGGATATAGGAGAGCAATTGCGGCAGACGCTGGATTTCATCTAAAACAGCCCCTTCTGAAAGGCCGGCCAGAAAACCTCGCGGGTCTGTTTCAACTGCCATGCGCACATCCGGATCTTCCAGCGAATAATACCTCTTGTCAGGAAAGGTCATTTGCACCAGAGTTGTTTTGCCGGCCTGACGCGGCCCGAAAACCGTCACCACCGGGTATTCCCCGGCAGCTTCCAGCAATTCCGTCGTGATATCTCGTCGAACCATGATCGCACACTACCTTAATTTTGTGAAAATCGCAAGTACAAGTTTGGATTCTCACATTTTTTGTTTGTCAACAACCGGGCACTTTGCAATCGGTTACAAACACAACAATTAAAGTACTGGTGTGCTTTTGCCTTCCTCCACCTTCCTCGGAGAAATTGAAGCTTTCCGCTATATATTTATCGGTCGTTGGCGATATCCATTTAACAGGGGACTTCAGTTTTGCTATTCAATTGCCGATACAGTTTAAGGAAACAGCTGCCTTTTGTGTTTTCGCGTTTCAAGCGCAACACCCTATTTGAGTTAAAACTCAATGTGTCAAGCGAATATGTATAAAGCCTTGAAATCAAAACTAATGATGCTGATCGTTTTTTTGGCACCAAACATCACCATGCACGTGCTGCCCGGTTTTGTTTTTGCTTTTCATAAAGGCGGGGTCGGTTACTGTGAAGGGTGTCACATCCTGCATAAATCCTCTGATGGACAGCTCCAGGAGTCAGATCAGGTCAACAATGAGGAACTTATCACGCCTAGGCTGAGGGGCTCAGATCCCAGTTCTACTTGCCTTCGATGCCATGCAGAAATGGGGGAATTTTTCAAAGTGATGAGCCAAGACGGCTCATCCTTTACGCCGGCCGGGGACTTCTACTGGCTCAGAAAAACTTTTACATGGAATGCTAACTCAAAATCCTACAAAAGTTTAGGTGACAATCACGGACACAATGTTGTTGCACTTGATTATGGCGAAGGAATGTCCGAATGGTGCGGCAATTGCCACTCTGACTTTGTAAATATCAGAGGCAGCTATGCAATAAGTGCCATCTAAAGGACTAACATCAGACCTCGTAAGGGGTTCAGGGCTCGGGGTTCATAAGTGCAATGTTTTTTGCCCCGGATGGACTGTGGAAGGTTTACTGAAAAAGATGAACATCGAACATCGAACGTTCAACATCGAATGGTGAATGAAAGAAAAAGGACGAATGAACATCGAATGATGAATAAACAAAAACGAATGAAATTAAATTGCAGAGCAGCCTGTCGGGTCGTCTTGTCGGGTCGAAGCCGGAGGCGAAGACTGAAGCCGAAGGCGACCTGTCGGGGCGTAGCCGGAGGCGAAGACTGAAGCCTGAAGCGACATCATTATTCGATGTTCAGCGTTGGACGTTCGATGTTCGATGTTCAGTCTGTTCGGGGTTCAGCCTGCGACGAGCTCAGCCGAGTCGGGTTACTAATAATTAATTAACTGATTACTTTTCACTGGTAACTGTTCACTGATTACTGCTTACTGGTCATTCAATTAGGATTTAATCTTACGAAACACCCCTGACGCCCCGGTGGCAATCCGGGAGTAATCTTCTTCTAAAGGGGCGTCGACGTTGTTTATCACGCTGTACCAATAAACCAGCAGGGAATTTTTATCTTTTTTTGTGACAGAAAACGACCATGTCTCAACCCAGACTCCATCTTGATCTGTTCCAGAATTTATGGCATAAATCAGAGCATTTGATTTGTGCTTAAATATTCTGAATGCTCCTGCTTTGACTTCATTCCACTTTTGATCTTTGTGATAAAAAACTTGTACTTCATCGCCTTTGACCCAAAGCCTGGTTTTGAAGACATGCGTTCTCTCATTTCTCAATAAAGGAGCATGAAAGCCTTTTATATGGCCTTCCCAAACCCCATTGAAGTCAAAAAACTCACCCTTCGAAGCCAGCGCTGAAGGAAAAATTAAAATCGCTTTGATCAAGATCACAATTAGAAATGCTCTAACAAACTTCATGGTTTTTCCTCTCAATTTAGTAATGAATCCTGGCCCATAGGACCAGGCTTTGGTTTACCTCTGTCTTAGATCCCGGTTGTTCACGGGGAAAGGGGCTGTTTTCCTGCAAGTTAAAAAAGGTTGTGCCCGTTGGCCCGTTATGCCCGTTAGCCCGTAATTTAATACTGGACAACGGGCTAACCGGTTAACCGGCTAACCAGACATAGGCACTTTTAAGATTTTCCATGAAGCGACCATAAGAGAAAACTCCCCGACCCTGACTTACTTAACCCCCGCTGGAGACTAATCCGCTCTCAGGGCTTGCATCTAATCCTCTTCTGGTTTTGAAAGGCTTCAGGGAATCTTTTAGTTTGTGTTGTGCAAAGAAATAATCCAGTTTGGATATTTGGTTGGGTGTCAAATGCCCAAACTGCACACTAGATCGTCTAAAAAATGTCGGGCTAAATCGTAATCCATCATTCAGTTCCGTATTGGAAATGGTCCTGAACGGAATCCCGGCAATAATAAAATCGCTGCCGGACAAAAATATATCCAATTTATAAAAATTTTTTGGTTTTCCGGCATTTACAAAATAGCGCAATGAAAGCCCTTCTTTACTTATGTCCAGGAGTTGCCCGACATCTTCATCAGATTCAGACCTGAATTTGATAAAAGTAAAGTCCTTGACCTGAAATCGCTTGTGCTTCCTGCGCTCTATTCCACATCTTCTATCTTGGTGAATGCGCCGGTCTGTTTCGGTAAATATCATGCCGTCTGTCACCCTGCGATCTCCCCTTGAATATCTATCTTTACATATAAATTATTGTAGCCCACCGATGATAAAATAGTTCTGCAATGAGTATGCCAAAACAGTCTGTGTGCTAAATGAATATTAAAAACAGAGGGTTAAAATGATAGGCCGTTTATTGCTATTTATTTGACAGGCTATTTCCGGTAAATTCACCAAGCTGTCCGGCGATTTTACCAAAAAAACCCTCGAGTTGTTAAAACCGCTTGACATGCCACGGCAAAATCTTAATTATATCTATTGAGCGCCCCTGGAGCCTAATCTACTCTAAGGGCTTTCATCTAATCCT
Organism: Candidatus Desulfatibia vada; assembly: GCA_014383215.1. Lineage (GTDB taxonomy): Bacteria > Desulfobacterota > Desulfobacteria > Desulfobacterales > UBA11574 > Desulfatibia_A > Desulfatibia_A vada. The sequence continues at coordinate 5,103 of JACNIG010000176.1, forward strand.
CCCCTGGAGTTGAAAGGCTCCAGGGGATCTTTTATTTTGGGTTGTGGTAAGTCTGGGAATTATATAGCTGTTCTCAAAATAAAGACAGATGTCGCTTGGGCTCCCATTTTAGTTATTTAATACCATCATCAATTTCTTTGATTGGTCCAGAGAGTTCTCTGCATTGATTGCAGCTATGTTTGAAAAATATTGACATATTCCGAAAAGCGTTATACATTGTATTACGAAATTGAAAGGGGTACAAAATGTTAGCGATCCGAATAGATAAGGAAATCGAGAAGGAGTTAGACCTGCTTGCTAAAATACGTGGTAGCAACAGAAGTGCAGTGGTTCGGGAGGCCATCATCCAATATTTGGAGGAGAATGAGGATTTACAGCTCGCCAAAGATTCTCTATCCAAAATGAGCAGCACCAAATCGCTGAGACAGTTGAGGAAAGAACTTGGCCTGGACAGTTAGAATCAGTGATGTTGCAGAGCGGCAATTGCAAAAACTTGATCGACCTGTTCAAAAGCGTATTCTCGATTGGCTGAACGATCGAATTGAAGGTTGTAAGAATCCTCGACATTTTGGGGAGACTTTAAAAGGAGACCATGCTGGATTGTGGCGGTATCGTGTTGGGGATTATCGTATCCTATGCGAGATCCAAGATCAAAAATTAGTCGTTTTGGTGCTCACGATTGGGCATAGACGACAGGTTTATAAGCGAGAATCGTGACTACCGGATTAAAGTATCATTTCAAGTCGCAAATCCGGGTTCCGCAAGTTGCAGTTCGAATAGATCCAATTATTTTTTCGTAGGTGTCGTTTTGCCCGGATAAATGGTCAGCCGTTGTCCAGGATAGATCGGTTTGTTCAGGTTGAGTTGATTCCAGATGGCCAAAACCGGCAGAGGGACATCGAAGCGATCGGCAATTATAGAAAGATTGTCTCCTTTTTTGACCACATAAATATGCTGCGCATTCTTTGCCTGCCATTGATCCGCAAGCTCTTGGTAGTGGGCGTGAAAACCTTCAGCCCTGTCTTTGGGTATCAGAATCGAATGGTTGCCGGGGGCTACGTGATGCCCCCTGATTTCAGGGTTTAAATCCTTGATAGTTTTGAAAGATGTTTTGGCCGCTTGAGCGATGAGATGGATAGGTGTTCTGAAAGTAACTTCCAGTTTGATGCGGTCAAATTCCAAAAGCGGATACAAATCCTCTTTTTGAAGCCGGAACCCGTATTTTTCAGGGCTTGATAAAATCAGTTTGGCAGCCACAGCTCTTAAAACATATTGCTGGGTCTCCAAAGGCAGATAAAGATTGTAGAAGTTATCAATTTTTTGAGCCATAATTTCCGCCTTGAGACCTTCTTCGCCCATATTGAAGGCTGCCGCCGACAGGGCCCATGATCCCAGCATGGCATAAAGATCTTTAAAGTAGTCAGCGGCCGCCCGGGTGGATACAAAAACATTCCTGCGCTGGTCCAGATCCGCGTTAATCTTCAAGCCGTATTTTTTTCCGGTCGCTTCCATAAACTGCCAGAAACCAAGGGCCCCCTTGGAGGATCCAACATGCGGTCTCAAGTCGCTCTCGATAATAGCGATGAATTTGAGATCTGCGGGCATCCGGCTTTGTTGCAGAATATTTTCTATATGCGGCAAGTATCGGCTGGAGCGCTTCATCCAGAGAATCACCTGGGGACGATTCCACAGCATCAGCAAAAGTTCCTTTTCCAGCCGTTCACGAACTTTCTGATTCTCGAGGGGAACCGGTTCATCGCAAAAATATAAAGGGACGTCGATCCTGGCACCTGAGATCAGCGAAGGAAAGTCTGAAGGCTCAAGGGTATTGAGTGGGTTACCCAAAGCAGGGGCTGCCGCCCCCAAAAGCAGGCAAAAAAGCAACCATATTCTCAACATATAATACCTCGCCCGAAATAACGGAATTTAAACTCTAATTGAGTTAAAACTCAATGTGTCAGTTGTCTGTTGTCCATTGTCAGTTGTAAATCTTACTCGATTTATCTGGCGTTATGATAACGCTTTGGCTGAAGATTTACAAATCAGGGCTTTAATTCCTCTAAATTAGCTACGGACAACGGACATCGAGCGTTTCGCTCGATTAGAGTTAAACTTAATCTTTTCAAGCTTAAAGTAATATCTGATTTCTCGGGGATCGAGATTCACCGGCGGCGATGATCCTTATGGCCGGTCTTCCTTTGACAGGGCATTTATATTCACAGATACCGCAGCCGACACATTCTTTGAGATTCACATAAGGCAGTTTTACATCAATATACTTTCCATCAGGCCCGGGCATCCAGCCTTCATAAAGGCGGATGGCCTTAGGCGATGTGGGACAGTGTTCCTCACAGACGATGCAAGGCCCGTTGCCGGACCAGGGTAGACATCGTCCGCGGACAATATAGGCGGACCCGATCCTTACCGGAGCCTCGATTTTTTCTTTAACTGAAATCCTGCGGATGGCCTTCGTGGGGCAAACGCTGCCGCAAAGGGTGCAGGTATACTCGCAGTAGCCCTGAATCATGATGAGGCTCGGTGTCCAAAAGCCCGCCATACCGGCCTCTGTCAGGGCAGGGTTGATGACGTTGGTGGGACAGGCCTTCATACAGAGTCCGCACCGCTGGCAGAGTGTCAAAAAATCATTTTCCGGTATCGAACCCGGCGGCCTGATCAGGCGCGAATCCGATACTTTGTGGATCTGACCGTCAAGCCTTCCCAGAAAAGGCAAAGCAACGCCGGCCGTCAAACCGCCCAGTACGGCCCGGCGTCCCATATCCGGCGCTTTATTTTTGACCAGGGGCCATCTGAATTCAAAAGAAATTGCATCTTCAGGGCAGGCGTTAAAGCAGTTAAAGCAGAACAGGCATTCAGAGGTTTCCCACTGCTCCCCGGGAATCGGGCTGGCCGCGCCCTGACAGTTTTTGAGACATAATTTACAGTCCGTGCATTTTTCGACATCCTTCTCCAGCCGCAAAAAACTATACCTGGCAAAGACCCCTAAAAGGGCGCCCAGCGGGCAAAGCGTGCGGCACCAGAAGCGCGGTCTGATCCGATTGATCAAGATGATTAAAAGAAAAAGCCCGCCGATCAACCACCCGCTCTGGTAGGATTTATAGCCGTAACCGAAAATCGGGGACACAACGATCTCGGCACCGTAGCTGAAAAAATTTAAGGCTTTAAGATCGCTTTGAGCCATTAGGTCAAAAAGTTCTTTAATACCGATCCCCAAACCAGGGAAAACAGCCAATGCCAGGGAGCGGAAAAGAAAAGAGATAGGGTCCAGCAGGCCGCTTAAATTCAGCCCCAAAAGGGCGGCCAGCAGCAGCGTGATCAGCAGAAAATACTTGAACCTCTGGTCTGGCTTTTTGATATTGGCTTCTACCATCCGGTGCCCTTTAAGGGCGGGCTTGATAGTGCCGATCAGGTGATGAATGGTGCCGAAGGGACATATAAAACCACAAAATATCCGGCCGAAAAAGAGAGTCACACAGAGTACACCGAGCGCCCATCCGAAGCCTTTGATCAATGTTTGGCCTGAAATGAGCGCAGTGAGCGCGACAAGGGGGTCGAGTTCAAAGAAAAAGGTGACAGGGTATGCCAGCTCGATCTCCTGTTCGGCCGTAAGCGCTACGGAATAATCGAGATAGATATCCTGGGGCAGGCGGCTTTCCACCAGTAAAAACAAGAAGAACAGCAAAAATAGAGTCTGGCTTATCCGTCTTATCCAGACCAGTTGCGTTGCTTTCAAATCACCACCTGCTGCCGGCTGAGTGTCTGATACTGGTAAGTTCCGAGTCCCCATTTTTGCCCGAGACGGATAAAGCCGATATCTTCGGGATTAAGCCCGAAAAGACCGGCGGCTCTGGCATCAGCGGCCACCGGATCATTGCTTAAAATCAGGCGATTGGCAGCCGACACGTCCGTGGTGCTGCCGCCGGAGGGGCCGTTGGCAACCATAATCCGGGTGGCATCGATAAGGGTGACGGCCGGTTTGAAAAATTGGGCCAGGTCCACAATCGTCTGATGGATATCCTGATGGAGCGCGCTGCGGCGCCCCCCAACAGCGCCGATCCAGTTCTTCATTCCCAGGGTCAGATCGCTCAAAACATGAACCTTGGCCACCGGCAGATTGATAATTTTGTCGGCCTCTACCAGCGGAACAAAAACCGGCCAGACATCCAGACGATGTCCCTGTAATTTCATCTCCCGCATCAGAGAAGAGCGCGGAAAAATCAGGTCTGCCCCGGTTTTTTTGGCCACTGCCCCGGCGCCGGTGATGGCAAAACAGCGTCGGGCATCGTGGATAGTATGATCAGCGATTCTGACCTTTTTGGCGCCGGCTTCCTGGCAAAGCTCGATGACCGCTTCCAGGACTTCGGGGTTAGTGGTTGCCGCCAGCCGGGGAGCTCTGGCCCAGGAAATATTCGGCTTAATTACCACAACATCCTGCTTGGAAACAAAATGCTGCATGCCGCCGGCAGCCTCGAAAACCTTGCGGGTTAAGTCTTTAACAGAATAGCCGTCTTTTCGGCCCAGGCCCTCTACAATAAATTTTGCATTTGCCGGTTTGGCCCATGCGGATATGGATGTATGCAAGGACCAAGTCACACTGCCGGTGAACGCCAGGCCGCCGGATATTTTCAGCAGCTTTTTGAGGGATTCTCTTCTGGTGATGCAGTGGTCCATGATGGATACCTCATTAAAAGTCCTTTGCCCCTATCCGAGACATTGACCTGAAAAGACCTGTGCGGTGTTTAAGTTTAAAGTGCCTAAAGTGATCTAAAGTGCCTAAAGTTAAGGTATTCTATCAATTTTAATTATAATTGATCGCGCTGAAAGCGCGTTCCTCAACCCTGGCCCAGACCGATCACCGGTACTATTTGCTGAAGACGTCAGGCCTGTAATGGTACGTTGGCTATCTCTGGAAATTACCAAGTCGCACCAGGGCGGGCTTTAGCTCACTTTAGCTCACTTCAAACTTTAGTTCACTTTGAATACACATGTAATATGCTATTCTATTTCAACAAATCATCGGCGCCATGGAGTCACCAAGCGCCTCACAGGCTATTTGACAATACCGGCAATCACACTGGAATCATTAGGAGATTCAAAAAATATACGTCTAAGTTCCCCGACACCCGCTTCTGCAAGCATATCCAGAAGCTGCTTTTCGGAGTAGGACTGGCCGGCCGGTGTTCCCAGGAGCATGTTCAGAGAAAAAAGGGCCGGAAAGAGCGGCCCGTCCATGGTGTTGTCAAGAATGAATTCGTGGATCAGGATCATACCTCCCGGGTCCAAAACGGAAACCGCCTTGTCGATGATTTTCCGGCAGTCTTCGGGGGATTCTGCATGCAGAATATGGGACAACCAGGCTACGTCATAGCTGCCTTCAATCTCTTCTTCGAGGTAGTCCGTGTCCATAAAATCGATACGGTCTGTCAAATCGAATTTAGCAATGGTTTTTTCTGCAAAAGGCCTGGTAGTCGGCAAATCATAAACCGTGGCCTTAAGGCTGGGATTGTGCAGACAAAATTGGATGGCGTAAGTACCGGGACCTCCGCCCAGATCGAGGAGATGCCGCCGGCCGCCAAGATCGAGCAACGGTACTATCACAGGAGCCAGATTCATGGCACTATTAAACATACCCATCAGGAAACTTTCACGCCTTTGGTCATCTCCATCAGAGGCTCTGGTTCTTACCGGTTGGCCGGACAGAACCGCTGCATCCGTCTGTGCCCAGGAATCCACCAGATAATGATGGTGCATGATGATATGGCCGACATAACGGGGTGAGCCTTTAACAAGAAAAGACTTGCTTAAAGGAGTGTTGGCATATCTATGGCTGCTTTTGCTCAAAAGATTCATGGCGGTAAGGGCGTTAAGGAGCATTTCAACGGCCCTTTTATCTCCATTCAGTTGTTGAGCCACATCTTCGCAAGCAAGTTGCTCATCGCCGATAATTGTAAAAACGTCGAGTTTGACCCCGGCATGCAGCGTGCACGTTTCCCAAAATCTTCCTGAAATTTCCAACAGATGCCCCGGATGCAGATCTTGTGTAGCCATGGTGATTATCCCTCTTGCTATTATTGTCAAATTTCCTTTTAGGAATATTTATCAAATTTAGTAATATATTTCGACATAAATTTTTTAGGTTCTTCTCCAATTGAGTTGGAGAAGAGGGGCCAAGGATTCAAGGGGTCAAGGGGTCAAGTGTTTGCTTTCAAACGATTTTATCATCGTTTTGAGTATCCTTTCAACTGCTGCTATTAAGGCATAGATATTTTAAAGTATTTCACTCGAATCCTTGAATCCCGGGACCCTTGAATCCTGAGGATCACTCCAACTCTTTTGGAGATGATCCATTTTCTATAATCGCAGATGGAGGCATAAAAAATAAAATAACGCAAAATTGATGATCTCGTAAAAAGTGGAACAGCAATGAACCTGTTTCTCCGTTAGGGCTGCAAATTCAGGGAGTTGGTTATTTTTTCTAAACGGCGGTCCGCATGTTCGGAATTGCGGATATTCGCCAGCGCTAAAAGATGTTTGGAAGCATCTATAGGTGATTCATGGCGACTTTCCAGGAGCAGTTTGTACCAGTGCGGCAGGTCATCGCTGAAACAGTCCGTCAGTTCA
>JACNIG010000091.1 GCA_014383215.1 Candidatus Desulfatibia vada
GGGCATTCATAAGTTTATTATCTTATCCCTATTTGAATTCATCTCGCGCTGCAAGCCTTAGGCAAGCTCTGTCGGGGTACAACAGGTAATTCAAATTTATAATAGCTAATTCTGTTTTCCAAAATGCTCTTTTGAAAAGGCCACCCTGTCTTCAATTTGAACCAGCCCTTTGTGATTCTGTTCAACCATCTTCAAGCGGGATAAAAGACCACTGTTGTTTGCAATCTGGATATTGAGTCCCGGACGAGCGTTTAATTCCAGAATCAAAGGCCCTTTGTTTTTATCCAATACCAAATCTGCGCCGATATATCCCAGTCCGGTGAGTTCGGAGCATTGTGCAGCAATGGTCAAAAGCTTATTCCAGTTTGGAATTTTCACACCGGTAACCGGGTTGCCGGTATCCGGATGTTCGAGAACAATATCGTTGTGCCAAACCGCTGTTAGGGTTGTACCTGAAGCCATATCGATGCCTGCGCCAATAGCTCCCTGGTGCAGATTGGCTTTACCGCCGGACATACGGGTGGGCAGCCGTACCATGGACATCACCGGCACTCTCAAAAATACAATAACGCGGATATCCGGCACTCCCTGGTAACTTATGGTTTCGAATATTGGATCGAACTGAACCCTGTATTCAATCAGAGCCTTGTCCGGCTGGCCGCCTAAACTGTACATGCCGCTGATGATATTGTAAAGATGATAGTCGATTTCTTCACGGGTCAGCAGCATGCCGTCGACTTTGCGGTACTTGTCTTTTGATCGTCCCGTTATGACCAGGATTCCTTTGCCTCCCATGCCTCTGGCGGGTTTAATAACAAAATCAGACTTGCTGTGAATCAGGTCGTGGAATGGACGGACCTGCGATTCCGTCTCTATAACCGCGTAGAGTTCCGGAACGGCAATGCCGGCTTTCAGAGCAATCTTCTTGGTGCGCAGTTTGTCATCCACGAGTGGATATAATCGGCGCAAATTGTATCGCAAAGTATAGTCGGCGTTACGCCTGTTTATGCCGAGCACACCGATTTCAGAGAGTTTCTCTTTAAGCTTAAACATCGGACTTGGTCACAGCCAAAGATTTAAATCGTTGCAGTTCCAGCAGGCGGTATCCTGTATAGCGGCCTAGCAGCAAGGTTATTGAAAGGATCACCAGCAGCAATTCAGGAAACACAAACACCAGATGTTCGATATATTTTATACTCATCACCCAATACGCGATTACCGCGGCGATTAACGACCCTGCTCCCAGTCTCAGGGTTTCATAAGCACCGAGTTCTTCCCAAACAACAGACATTCTTTCAATTGTCATGGTAATGATGATCATGGGAAAAAGCGCAACCGAAAGCCCGCGTTCCATACCGAGTTTGTTGGTTAGAATGCTGAACACAGCCATCAAAAAAATAACGATAATAAGAATCGCGGCCAAGCGCGGTACAACCAGCAATTTCAATTGTTCCAGGTACAAACGTATGGACAGGCCCATCGCAACAATGCTGGTGAAAAGGAAAACACCCCACAACAATTGGGTTTCGCGAAAGGAGAGCGCGATCAGCACGGGCATGAAGGTTCCAAAGGTCCTCAGACCAATGACGTTACGCAAAATCACTAAAAGGAAAACGCCGACAGGCATTATCAAAATTACATGATAAACCGCCTGGGTTTGAAGGGGAAGGCTGAACAGTGAAAATTCCAGCACAAATGGTTTTTTAATCCTGCTGCGCTCCATGGCTGACTGAATTGCCGCTTCCTCGCTACGGGAAACTGAGAACAAGACATCGAGCCTTTCTGCGCCTTTTGACTGGACCAGAGGCTCCATTCCCCGCCACCAACCCAGATAGTCTTCCGGAATTCCACGTTCTTCCGCTACGGGCTCGTAAGATACCCACTTCTCATTATCATATACTTCCAGCCAGTGCATTATGGACACTTCTCGCTGTTGACCTTCCAGTCGAATACCGTGCACAGTTCGGGCATGAATACCGGCCAGTGCTAACAACTGGACAGCCAAATCGACTCTTTTGCGCAGCGATGCTGTTTTTCCTAACAGAAGTGCAACATTTTCATCGGGTTGAGCGTTATTGATCCGCTGCAATAACCCTATAACCATGCTGTCTGTATCTGCTGATTTTTGGTGCACTTCCGAAATCAGCGCCTTGGAGGCCTCCAGATGAGCGCCTTGTAATTCCGGATGTTCAAGGACCATCGTTGCCGGTTGGGTTGTCTGTTCCTTTTTATCGACCCTCAGGACGGAAGCACGATAATACAGATTTTGCGAACCATTTGCCTTGCGTATAGACCAAGTTGCCCTGCGCTTCCCATTCTCCGCAGCAATGCTGACCCCGTAACCTCTGGAAGTAAAACTCTCATTTAAAATGGCAAAGCGCCGTGAATTGCGCGGGATAAACATTGTAACTTTAACCGGCGCATTGCGGGCCGTAAACGTCAGCCGGGCTTCAATATTCCAGACTTTGGATTGTGTTTCAGGTACCAGCGGAAAATCAAAAAAAAGCGCTTTGTACAAAAAGAGGGCAAGGCCTACAGAGGTTAAACCGCCGACCAACAGATAAAGATGTCGATTGTTCATTAATTCTGTGTCCTCTGGCATTTCGTCTTAACGGTAAACGTTTGCTCCGAGTCTACAATAAAGGACTCTTTGAGAAAGCTGCGTCCGATCAGCATTTTATAATTAAAGTTACCGCGGTTCACCAAATTGACTTCTGCTTCTTTATAAAAAGTTCCCAGGCAAACGCCGAGCCGAATAACCAGCCGTTTCTGTGATTCTGAATTTTTTCGTTTAATTTCGGCCGTTCGAATTACTTTGGTTTCAAAAGTTTCCGTATGCCCTTGCCGGTTTACCACTTCAAAGCGAACCCAATCATGTCCGTTGCGCTTAAACTCATCAATATGGACGGCATGCATGGAAGAATTTTTAGCCCCGGTGTCCAGCTTAGCCTTTATTTCGAAATTTCCTGGAAAAACAATTACATTTTCTATCCATCCAACCACCTGTTTTTCTGCGGACAAGACGCCGACAGGCAGGATCAGGATGCAGGTTAAAATGAACAAAATTAAAAATATGGACTTCAATGACAGCGTTTTCAATAAACACCTCGTTTTGTATATGGTCAGGCGATTTGCAAATTAGGATATCGCCCTGATTTTCATTTAATTTTGGCGTTATTGCCTTTGGGGGCCAATTCTCCCCCAACGATATGGAGGGCCGAGATGAAAAGAAAGGCAAACACCTGAACCGAAATCTTTGCTGCAGTATATGCGCTGGACGGCGGAACAATATCCGCAAGGAGTAAGACACCAAAGTCAATAAACGGCTTCAACACAACAGCGATCGTAGAAATCCCGATCGCACCAAGGCCCAACGACATGAGCGTGATACCGATTTGGGTAACCGAATAAAAACGCTCGGGTGCGGGTTGCAAAAGTTGTACCATATTGGCAGACGAATCTCTTTTTTTAGCAAGGTGTTGGACACGACTGCGTCGTGCTGTGGTCAGAGCTATCTACGAACCCACAAAATATGTATTCCCAACAACAAGCAGGAGAATTGCAAAGAGTTTTATGATTATAAAAGCATCCCTTTTTCTCTCCCGTTTGACGGTCTCATTTCTTTTTAAGCTGCAAAATTAAATTTTTGCCGCTTTTCAGCAAATCGATGGATGAATCGATATTTTTTATCAGCTTTTCATATAAGTGAAGTTCAGCCAAATCCGGCGGCATCAGCCGGTGGTTGATCCGGATCTGGTCGGTCATGATGGCCATCTGCTGCGCAGACGTCTCCAAACTCTTGATCCGCACATCAAGATAGTGAACCCGCCGGTGTTCCTTTAGATCCAGAAAAAGGGTCAGAAGGTCATATTCATATTCACATATGGATGATATTGCCTGTATGGCCAATATTGTAGACAGCCAGATGTTTTTATGCTCGTCATAACTTTTATTTTCTTTACCGGTACTTTCCAACAGTTTCTGAAGATGTTCAAACCGGTTCAAATTGTCGGACAAGCCCGATAAAATGGTTTGAATTTCAGACTGGAGATAGAACATATCCTTCGCGTTTTTTTCGCCAAAGCCTGCTTGGGACGCAAAAAGAACCAAAAGTAATACCAATATGGTGCATATTTTTTTCATTTTAGCGGCTCACTTTCCAGTGTAAAGTACAAACAATTTAAAGAAAGATTGTACAATAACGGAGTCATAAAGTAAAGTTTAAAGCGTAAAACCTGAATTTACAGACAGGTCCGGCTGAAGCTTAACATCGCCGGATCGACAATGGGTCTAACACAAAACAACAGTTGAAAGTTTATAAAATATTCGCTAAAATTCTAAAATCGAACCAATGTTCAACGCCATCTTTACAGATGGCGTTGGCTATCCAATAGGTTATCCTCTGGGGCAGTATCCATGAAATATATTAAACTTTTCTTTGTCGCAATCGTTTTCCTCGCTATCCTCAACGTGTCCGGTTCCCATACCGGCCAACAAGATCCTGGAACTCAGCCGTATCTGCCCTGTGTGGATGGTCAAAGGAAACGTACACTCAAAACCGGTTCTGATCGCCCTGGACAACTCCGACAATGCCATGCGGGCCGTGGATCATGCCGCCTTCATGCTGTCCGGCACCGACTGCCCGGTCACACTGTTTTATTCCAAACGCAACCTGATGAGATTTTTTTCAAGCGAAGCTGTTGATCCCGGTTCGGCGTTGGAATCCATGTGGCAAAGTGCTGCCGGACGTGAAATCGCCCCCTATATGCTAAAAGCCAAAGAAATGCTGATCACTGCAAGACTGGATGAATCACAGATCTCAAGCCGCGTTGTCGGCGGCGGCCGCAGTGCCGCCGCCGACATTTTGGATGCGGCCCGTCGTTTGGGCTGCGGCACCATCGTCATGGGACGCCGAGGAGTAACCGGCGTAGTAGCCTACACCATGGGCAACGTTTCCCGAAAGGTGATCAACGATTGCAACGATACGGCCCTGTGGCTCACATCCTAGGGGGATAAGTTTTCCAGACGTTATGGTTTGGAAAATAGGCAGGCTTCAGAATATTATCCTAAATTTGCAGGAGTTTATGCAGCAAGAAGGAATTTAATATGAAACGTGTTAAGGTCTTGGGCAAGATAGCGGCGGCAATCCTGCTGTCAGTGATTGTGATCGTCGCAGCAATCGCCGCCTACCTTAATACAGGGCATGCCCGGCGCTTGATCCTTGATCGGATCAACGGTGCCATCCCCGGAGCCGTAACCCTGGAAAACATACGGTTTTCCCTGCTGGCCGGAAGCGTTGATCTGCACAATCCGGTGATTTTAAACCCGTCGGGTGAAAAATTGGCAGGGTGCACACGCTTGTATGCGGATATAGAATGGACGGCGCTGCTGCACCAGACGCTCGCGGTCACCGATTTGCTGATCGAATATCCCTGGGCCAAGCTCCGCCTGGATACATCCGGCCGCCTCAATCTCATGCAGGCCCTTTTGCCGCCCAAAAGCGACCCTGTTAAAACACCGCCACGCCCTGCCCTGCCCGCCGGCATTCTTGGCGCAGTCGTCAAATCGGCTCGAATCTCAAACGGCCGTCTGCAATTTACCGCCGACCGACAACAGGCTCATCTGGAACTGAAAGAGATCGACCTAAAAGCAAACGCCGATATTCTTAAAAAAACCGGTCAATTGAAACTGAGCACCCGTTCCGGTGAATTTCAAAGCCCCCGATTCAAAACGACCCTGGATCTTTTGAAGGTTGCGACCACCTTTGACAACAACCGGCTCGATCCTCTCACGGCGGAGTTGCGTACATCCCTCGGCAGCATCGTCGTAACCGGCCGTATCGACCGCTTGGCCGAAACGCCGGTTGCCGATCTGGCGCTGAATCTAATGGTCGATCTGGCAGCACTCAAATCCGCTGCCGGTTTTGAAAAGGCTTTTGGCGGTCTGATTACGGCCGGGGGGACTGTGCGAGGGTCCATGGGCAACCCGCAGCTGAACTTGCACGGTGATTACAACGGCGGATCCCTGGCCGGTCTCCGCGTCGACCGCGCTAAAATGGGCATGCAACTGAAAGACCGCATCATACGTATCAATGAATTGTCGGCTCAGGCGGCATCCGGATCATTGCATCTGACGGCCACCGCCGATCTGGCCACAGCGTTTGCCGAGGGTTTTTTATCCCCCCATCGGGATCTGGACGCCGTTTCCTATCAGCTGCAACTCAAATCCCAGGCAATGAATCTGGCCCGACTGACCGCTGCCGGCGACAAAATAAACGGCACCCTGAATGCAACGCTTGATCTTAAGGGGCGCGGCGTGCAGCCGAACATGCTGTCGGCCCAGTCCTCATTGGACCTGTCGGCGGATAAGTTTTCATTGGCAACCAAAGAAGCCGCCGCCGACATCCGCTTACACGCCCGCATTGCATTGGAAAAAGGAACGGCCATTATTAAAACCCTTAGTACCGACATCGGAAACATCCGGATCGAGGGCCAAGGTCAATTGGAACTGGAAAGCAAAACCGTTGACGCTCGCCTGACAGTCGATGCACCCGACCTGAAACATAACCTGTCACCACTTGGAATATTTGATGCCGGCGGGGCACTGCATGTCGACGCCCGCCTGTCCGGATCCGTATCAAAGCCTTATTTTGAAGCAGCGGTGCAAGGTTCATCGTTGACTTTCAATGCATATCGTCTGGGCAATTTAACGGCACGTCTTGATTGGCATGACGGTAGTCTTCGCATGGATCCGCTGACCCTTCAAAATCGATCATCGGCACTCGATCTGACCGGATCCGTGCGGCTTCTCACGCCGGGCACCCGCAACGTGTTAGCCGATCCGTTGGTGGATATCCGCATAAATGCCCCCCGCCTGGTAATCGAAGATTTCATGAACCGTTTTAAAGGCAAATTTTCGCTGGCAGCGCAGCTCAAGGGTCCCCTGACCCGGCCCCAGGGAATGATCACCGCTGCCGGAGAAAACTTAGCTTTCAACGCCGTCAACATTGCAACGGCGACACTGGAACTTCTGCTGGAAGACGAAAAAGTAAAAATCAGTTCCCTGCAAATCGGCCTGACACCGCAAGATACTATCAGCGGTTCGGGGTGGATAGCTTATGACACACGCTTTGGTCTTCGTCTGGCATCACAAGGCGTTGATTTAACGCGTATCGCCTGGCTGCGCCAACACCAGATGGTGGAAGGAACGTGTGTTTTTGCGATTACCGGACGCGGCCGGTTGGACGATCCGGAGGTTGAAGGGAATTTCACGGTAAAAAACGTAAAGTTAAACCAAACCCCGCTGGACGATTTTCAACTGCGTGTAAATGTCCGCAACATGCTGGCACGCATCAGCGGAAACCTGGATTTCACTTTCGACGGCACCTATGACGTCAGGCAAAAAGACTTCACGCTGAACGTTGCCTGCCGCCGGACCGACCTTGCGCCCTATTTCAGCCTACTGGGGCGCAAAGATTTTAGGGGTCGTCTGACCGGAACCTTAAACGCCGCCGGCAATGCCCGTGCTTTAGCACGCATTTCAGGGACAGCCGATCTTGCGGACCTGGAGCTGTTTTTCTACGACAAGCAACTGTTTCGGACTTCCGGCGCCAATATAACCTTCAAAGACCAAACCCTGCAAATTCAAGGCATGCATCTGGTTCTTTTGGAAGACGGCTTCCTGGACCTTCAGGGACACGCAAGCTACAGCGGCCCGCTTAATTTTCAGGCTGCCGGACAGATTCCCCTCAGCGTATTGCGCCCTTTTTCACAAGATCTGTCAGATCTCAGCGGCCGTCTTGCGGTCAAGGCCCGCATCGGCGGAACAAAGACTTCTCCGACAGCAAACATCGACATCGGTCTGGAGCAAGTCGGTTTGACGATACCCGTTCTTACCCAGAGACTGCAAAATCTCAGCGGACGCCTGCATATTACTCAAAATCAGATTCAAATCGATGATGTAACTGCTCAGTTAGACACGGGGCGCCTGCAACTGGCAGGGCGTATCGAGCTGGCAAACTTTCGACCCCGTTCCGTATCAGCCGACTTCAAGGCCCGGACCCTGCCGGTCCGGATACCCGAAATGATGGATCTCCTCGTCGACGCCGACCTGAACATCGCCGGCACCACGGACAAATCCGGCATCCAGGGGGAGGTTGTCATACTGGAAGGCCTGTATTACAAAGATTTCAAACTGAATCTGCTGGAAACCATAACAAAGAAACAACGCGCCCAGCCGACACCACCGCAAATCAGCAGCCGGCCGCTGCTTAAAAACATGTCCCTCGATGTAGCGCTGAATGCGCGCTCCCCTTTCCGGGTGGAAAACAATGTGGCCCGATTAGAGATTCAACCCGATCTGCGCCTGGGCGGCCGCCTTGAAGCGCCGGTGATTGTAGGCAGGGCCAACATCACCAAGGGATTCGTGCGCTACAGTAAAAAGAAATTTGACATTACCAGAGGCGTTGTCGACTTTTCCAACCCGTATAAAACCGAGCCCAACGTCGATATCGAAAGCCAGACCCGGGTGAGATCGTGGGATGTTTTTTTAGCCATCTCCGGAACCCCGGATCAACTGTTATTCAGTCTGCGCTCCGACCCGGCCGAAGAGGACAATGACATCCTGTCGCTGCTGCTGGTCGGCCGAACATCGCGCGAACTCATCAGCAACGAAAAGGGCGTGTCGCAATCCACCGAAAGGATTTTAGCCGATATGGTCGCCGCCACCTTTGGTGAGGATATCAAACATGCGACCGGACTGGATATTTTCGAACTCTCCGGCTCCGGATCGGACAACGTCAAGCTGTCCCTGGGCAAAGAGCTTTCCCGCCGCATGACCGTTAAATATGAAGCCGGAGCCAAAGCCGGCCAAATGATTCAGCTCGCCATTGCCGAATACAAGCTCTTGGAAAATGTAGTCGTCAACGGTTTTCAGGACATTCGCGGCTTCTTCGGCGGGGAATTTCAGTTCCAGATGGATTTTTGGTAGCACCAAGGCAGTGAAAACGTGCTGTTATTTTGAAAACCTTTTAACATCCGGTATGGTTATGGTATACGCTGATTGCGGGAAGATGCGGTCTGGCTGTAAGGCCCCAAACGGCGCCTGGGGACGGTGGCCGCTACTGGTCACGTGTGCGCTGTATGCAGGGCTGATGCTGATTCCGTTTGCCCGCACACAGGCGGCAACCACCAACCCGAACAGCGGTCAGGAACAGATTGTTTCCGAAATCGTAATACGCCTGGCTGACGCACCGCCGGATCTGAATCAGGAGCCGTGGCTGAAAGCGGCCCGCAACCTGATCGCCGTGCGGGCTCAAGAGAAGTTTTCGGATCTAAAACTGCAGGCCGCTTTGGAGGCCCTCAAAGCATCAAAGTTGTTTGAAACGATCCATGCAGATTCGATCCCGGACGGCGAACAATTAAAACTGGTGTTCACCCTGTCATTGTTTCGGCGCGTCAGGGACATCCGCATCAAAGGACAATTTCCTTTCTTCCAAAAAGACATCCTGCAAGCCATGACCATATTTCCCGGAAGCGTCTTCTCATTAAAAGACGACCCGCAGCGTCAGCAGCAGCGAATCACAGCGCTGTATCATCGGGAAGGTTTTGAATCCCCCCGGATCGTTGTTCAGGTGGAAGAAAATCCTGCCGTCTTAACCGTCGGTGTTTTTGTTCAAATTGACAAAGGTTCTTTCTTGCGGCTGAAACAGCTCGACATTGACGGAAATAATGCTTTTTCGGATTTTGCTCTCAAACGGCGCCTGTCCGTTTGGCGCGCAGCGCTTCTTCCCGGCAGCTCCGGGCGTTTCAGAAATCAGGATTTAAAAAATGACATTCAACGCCTGATGGAACATTATCACTCCTGCGGTTATCCCGATGTAGCCATTGACCATCGCCTTGAAAAAATGCCGGCAACAGGTCAGGTCAACGCCCGCATAACCATCCGCGAAGGCCAACTATACAAAATAGACTTTGCCGGCAACCGGCACTTTTGGGATCGAACCCTTCGAAGCGACTTGATTCTATTCAAGGAGGGCAATCCCCACGACTTCGGGATCAAGCGCAGTGTCCAAAACATCCTCGCCCGCTATCGCAGCGCCGGTTTTCCGGACGTTACGGTAAAAACCGAGGAAAAAAGAGACGCCGCCGGTGGCATTCAGGTGCGGCGGATTTCTTTTGTCATCGATGAAGGCCCTCGTCGGATCGTGGCATCCGTTCAGATCAAGGGCAATCGGAGCGTGGCAGCCAAGGATATTTTCGGACAGCTTTTGACCCGGCCCAAAAAGCTTTTCCACGACGGCGCCCTGGATCCCGATACGCTCGAAGCCGACCTTTACGCCGTCAAAGCATTATATCTAAAACATGGATTTGTGGACGCGGAAGTAAACCAAACGACCGAACCGGCACAAACTGCAAAGAACGTCAGTGTGGACATCATTGTCGACGAAGGCGCCCAAACCACGGTCGCCGGAGTTCAGGTGATCGGTAGCCGGACGATCACCGAAAACGAAGCGCTCAGCGCCATTCAGATGAAGCCCGGACAGCCGTTCCGCGAATATATGCTGCAAAGTGACAAGAATGTTTTGTCCGCCCTGATCTCGCAAAAAGGCCATCCTTACATCACCATCGATCCCAAGGTCTCTTACAACACAAATCGATCCCGGGTTGACATTCTCTACCGCATCGACGACGGCCCCGCAGTTTTTGTAGGCGACATCCGTTTCAACGGCATTTTTCGGACTTCCGAGGACCTGTTGCGAACAGAGCTGATGTTAAAAAGCGGCCAACCATTTTCGCTGCAGCGACTGCTTGAGGGCCAGCGCAACCTAAACAATATGAATATCTTCAAATCGGTAAAAGTGCGCGCCGTCGGACTTAAGGAAAAAGCTGAAACTGTCCATCTGATGGTGGACGTAGAAGAAAAAAAACCGCTTTACGTGCAAGCGAGCGCAGGCTATGACACCGAAAGGGGCCTGTATACCCGGGCCCGCGGCGGTGACCGCAACTTTTTGGGGCGCAACAAAGACGTCTGGCTGTCCGCAGAATTGAGTCAAATCGGCTACCGGGTCGAAACCGGCATTGCCGAGCCGAAGTTATGGGGCTGGCCGCTGTCGGCTAACTGGAATATTTTCGGTGAAGAAATCCAGGAATTCAATCAGAACTTTGGAACGCGGACCACGGGAACTTCTTTGACCCTGGCACGCAAATGGCGCTTGAGGTGGTTAACGGGGCTGGGCCTGCGCCTGGAGCAACGCCGGCAGTTTTCCACCGACAACAGGCAGCCGATCGGCCCCGATGAGTTCGAAACCCGAACCATCGCCGTTGCCACCCCTGCCGTCCGCTATGATACCCGCGATTCGTTTGTGCGTCCCAAAAGGGGAATGGTTGCCGGCCTTGCAATCGACCTGTCAACGGGGCTCGATAACCTTGATTCACCATCAAAAAAAATAAAAAACCTCGTTGCGCTTGAAAAATCAA
>JACNIG010000087.1 GCA_014383215.1 Candidatus Desulfatibia vada
CCACAGCATTTTTTATACTTATTTCCGCTTCCACACGGGCAGGGATCGTTGCGTCTGACTTTCTTCTCGGCTTCCCTTGGTTGCGGCCAATTCAATAATATTTCTAAATCGGTAATATCTTCCGGCTTGTCCCGTGCTACTTCAATTGTATGTTTCCAGCCGTTTTTTTCGAAAATCTTTGCGACTTCCTGCATTCTTTTTTTTGTTTTTACATTAACAACAGCAGGATGCTTTGAAGTGCCTAATTTCACATTCTTTTTTCCATCAAATTTTTTTTCCATCTTTTCACCTATCATATATTATAGGATTAAAGAACCCTGCAGCCCCGCTGAGCGGGATTTCCGCTCCGCTCCAACAAGCTTGCAGGGAATCTTAGACTGTAAGGCATTCTATCAATTTTTTGATTCGCTCGCTAACCCCGCAGCCCCGCTGGCGGGATTTCCGCGGGGTTCGGCTTGTCTGAGTAGGTTTAATCGGGGTCGGGAAGCTATCCTTTTCACCCTCAAAATATCCTTCTAAGGCCTTATTGAACGCGAATTTCAAATGTTTTATCTATTACATGCAAATGGTGTCAAATCCCGATTTGGGCAACAGCCCGTCAAGATTCATTCTTCACAAGACCGGCAGCTTTTGTCAAGATGTATTCCGCCGCAGCGTGATGCTTTTCAAATGTTCCCGACGAGTTAGAGCTTATCCCGGCAAGTTTTCAATAAGTTAGTGTCCCTCCATAAATGGCCCTTTTCGCCCTGCTCGGCGTTCTTCGCGGGTTTCCGGCTGCGGCGTACAGGCGTATGCCTTCCTGTCCCGCTTTGCGGAGACCGCAAACCCTTGCTTGTCCCGCTATAGCCCTTTTTCGGGCGACGGCGGATGCACTCGATGTTGCGATTTAAGTTTCAAGCCAATCGTACCGATAAGGTTTTAAACAGGTGTATATAATACGGGGAATTAAAATTAGATTAATAGACTTGTCTGTATGGATGAAAGAAGCACATAATGCCTGCCATTCGTATTCTGATTATTGACGACAGTGCTTTATTTCGAAAAAGCATTAAAAAAATATTAGGACCTTTAGACTCGGAAATTATCCTTGCAAGTGACGGGCAGGAGGGGCTTGATCTTGCGCTGCGTGAACATTTCGATATTGTCATCAGCGATATCGAAATGCCAAAAATCAACGGTATTAAATTATGCCAAAGGCTGAAAAATAACCCGGCAACTCAGAGTGTACCTGTCGTTATGGTAAGTCTTTTCGACTCTGACAGTGATATCGATAAAGGATTTCAGGCAGGTGCGGCAGCGTACATTTCAAAGCATGAAATAAAGAATAGTTTACTTGAGACCGTAGAAAACATCTTGTCAAAATCCAGGTTTAATCGTGATCGACTTATCTTGGTGGTTGATGACTCATCAATCGTACGTCATATTGTCGAAAACGGCCTGGCAAAGGCTGGATTCAAAGTAATCACTGCCGAGGATGGTAAAAAAGCTTTAGCCCTGTTAGATACGTACAGGCCTGATCTGATTATAAGCGACATTACAATGCCTTGTATGAACGGCTTTGATTTTTGTGAAGCGGTTCAGAGCGATCCGGATTTAGCGATGATTCCGTTTATCGTAATGAGTGCTAAAACCGATCGCAGTTATATGCAACGGATGATCCAAAGCGGTGCATCGGCATTCATTTGCAAACCGTATAATATCGATGAACTGGTTATTCTGATTGAAAAGATTCTGTCAGATCAGTTTCTACTGCTGCTGAAGGAGAAGGAACGCCTGGAATCGGAGCGGAATTCAATGGTTGCGAGCATAACCAGTCTTATTACCGCACTGGAAGCTCGAGATAAATACACCAAGGGGCATTCTGAGGCCGTTGGCCGCATAGTCTCCGGAATGCTGAGTATGACCGGAGCGAGCCGTAAGGAGATCGAAACGGTAACCATGGGCGGCCGCCTGCATGATATCGGCAAAATCGGAGTAAGGGATAAAATACTTTTAAAACCCGGCTCACTAACGGCGGAAGAGTACTCCCATATTAAGCAGCATCCCCTTATCGGAATCAAAATTCTAGAGTCTATACCAAGTTTTTCAGAGGTCCTTCCAATGGTATTGTCTCATCATGAACGTCTAGACGGTAAGGGATACCCACACGGTCTCAAAGGAGATCAAATACCTTTATGGGCCCGGATGACTGCTGTTGCCGACATTTATGACGCTCTAACCAGCGACAGGCCCTATCGCGGAAAAATGACGCATGATAAAGCTTTGCAAATTATTGAAGATGCCCGCTGTACCCAGTTATGTCCTGATTGTGTAGATCTATTTTTAAAATGGAATGCAAAGGATAACACGGCACCGGATCCAATGCCCTGCCCTACGGCCGTGCAGCGGGCTGCCCTTATCGGCTAACAGGACGTGATGATTACCAAAGCGAACGTTAAGAATTTGATGCTAAAAAAAGAGTTTGAAGCAAATCCAGGTTAAGATCAAAACCTAAATGAGGCGCCCGCGAGTATACCGCTGTTATTATCTTGGAAAAAGCCCCAAACTTTCAGCTTGCTTATGCCCACACCCAGCAGCGCTGCCCCTTCGGCTTTACCGCTCTTATCTGTTACGCCGGCACCCAAATCGATTGTGATAAATGAGGTTTTGTCCACAGCCACATCGCGGTATTTACCTGCCAGTTTGTCAAAATCTTCGGCAAGCTTTTCGTACCCGCCGGTCAGCTCCAACAGCTTTTCAGAGCTTTCTTTATACTTTTCATTCAGTGCAACCGCATCAGAAAGGGAATGGCTATAGTTTTCGGTAAGGGCGACGTGATCCTGGCGCAGCTTTTCATATTTGTCGGACAGCTCTTGATAATCTCCCGCCTTCCGGCGATATTTCTCAAGCAGGGCTTTGAGTTTATCGATTGTATCAGCGTCCTGTTCACTTCGCGCTTTAAGTGCATTAAAGTTATGCAAAGACATGGCGGGATACTTCTTACCGTCTATTTCTACCCAAAAATAGCCGTCCTTTGGCCCTGTTACTTTGCAGGTGGTGACTTCTTGAGCATTTGCTGTTACGACACTTGCAACCAGCAATAAAAAGACAAATAAGCGTTTCATCAAAAGACTCCCCATATTGTTAATCCGAGATTTATACAAATAAAATCCGTTCACGCAGCCACCGCTTTAATGCGCCACTCTTTCCAATTCCCGGTAAGCTTCCTCTGCCTGACTAAAGAGCGCCAATGCCGATTCTCTTTGGTCGATATCTTTCATGAGAGCTTGGTCTTCCTTTTTAAGCTCTTCCATGTCGCTGTCAAACTGCGCTTTCTCTTTAACTAAATTATTGCCGGTCGCGTCGAGTTCTTTTGCCCGCTGGGCCAGCTTGTTCTGTTTTGTTTTGATTTCATTGAGTTCATTATTCAGCGTTTGAAGTTCCTCTGCCGTCTGCTCGCGTTGTTTGCCGAGGTCATCCAACTCACCTCGAAGACGTTCGCGCTCCTCATCGGCTTCTCTCAAACGTTTGTTGGCGCTGATAACCTGGTAGGTGCGAAACGCAACCACTGCAAGACCCGCTGTAAGCACATACCACCGAACGCGAGCAGGCAATATCCATGTAGCAACGAGCACAAGTGCAAGGCCAACGAGCAAACCAAGGTTTCCCAAGATAAATTTGGCGATTGAAACTTCAGCCATTTTTGCTTCCCTCCTTTTGCCGCCGCAACCCGCGTGCTTTTTCAAGTGCGGCGATCAACTTGTGCATGGGGCCCGCACCGAACCCCATTGCAATGCCGGCCATGAGGATGCCGAACCAGCTCGATTGATAAGTTGGTTCTTTATTTTCCAAAGAGAGTTCAACCAGTTTTAAAATGTCGATGTCGAACAACCAGGCACAGAAGATACCGAGTATGATGGCAATGGTTTTAAACCAGGCTTTGATGGTTATTGCCCGCATTTTGTCTGTTGATACAGCCCAGAGACCGCTCTGGCTGGGGCCTGATACGCTTAAGTACCGGGAGGCCATGGCGACAACAAGGTCGAAATCGCGACCATTGCCGGCCTTGGCATTATCGAGTCGGACTTCGAGGCGGTTGCGCAACTGTTCGGCACGCTCTGTCCAGCGATCTGTTGAATTTGAGCAGGCCTCGATGTAGTCATAAATACTTTTAGCGATTTCGAGCAAGCGTTCAATGATTATGGCTAAGATCATCGCTAAACCGAGGAGCAGGACAGGTTGGGTCAATGCTTCCATGGGTCCTCCTTAAGTGGCATATATCTTTGGAAGTTTCTTGAACGCTGCAATACCCTCTTGGGCGACTTTCGGTTCGGCCCAGGCTTCATAATAGTAGCGAATTAAGCGTTGAAAATCGTCAATAGGAAAATTGGATCCCGGGCAAACAGTATGCCGCGGTATCGCTTCCCGGTGCGGTAGAATGGATGCATTAAAATCGAGTGCAATATCGTCATACAGATAAGCCCATAGTGCCGCCACCCGTGCTCCTGCGTGCAGTTGGGCATCTGTCGGACTCTGGTTGCCGTAACGCCCGTCGGCATTGGAGTACTTATCGGTAGGCTCGGTATGGAAATTCCCATGTATAGCGAGTCCCAGGCTGCGGGCGTTTTTACCTTTGGCATGGTTGCCATAACGATCCCAGCGGCAGAAAGGGCGAATTGCACCGTCCGGCATAATCACGCAGTGGTATCCGGTCAGCCATTTCTTGGTGACCAAAAATTCATCCACGATATCCTGGAACGGCTTAGAGGTAGCCATGGCGGTATGATGATACACAATCAGGTTGGGCTCATCGATTCGGCGATGGGCATTTTCCAATCGTTCCGGATGCACGCCGCCACGGTAATCGATATCTTTCCACACCGTTTCCAATACCCCTTTGGCGGTCTCGACCAATTCAGCGGTGGCAACGGTCTTTGCAATGGGTAATTGTGTTTCGGCAGCATCTTCGGTTTTCACCAAGACCTTGCGTTCGGTCAGAAAACGAATCAACAAGTGGATGGGCTGGCTGCCGCCGCCAATCACAAGCCCTGTAAAGAGAATATCCAGTGCTGAAAATGGGTCTGTTATGGGAAAACCATATCCTTTCAAAAATACAGACAGGAGTTTGATATTGAAAATATGCGCCAGAATCATCCCCAGCCCGGCCGCAGCAAGCTGCAGAAATAGAGTTTTGGTTGCCGCAAAAGGCGGTTTTGGCGTTGCCGGAATAACCGGAATCTGTGGGGCCGGGAAACGTTCTTCACCCTCTGAATCCGCAGGTGATAGATCTGTATCTATCTTTTGTATGGGCGATACGCCTGCAGCAGGGGTTGGATCGGTCGGTCCTGTCCTGTCGGCCGACAACGGTACGGCGGTATCCGAGGCGTCTTTGTCTATGCCTGTTTTGGCTTTGTTGATGGCTTCTTTTGTGCGATCAACGGCATCTTTGTATTCGCTCCGGCGCAAGAAGCCGGTTTCGGACTCCATAATGTTCTTGAGCATTTCCAGGGTGCGTTCCACCCCGAGCGCGAGTCCGGCAGCGATAGTGAGGGAAGTCAACACAGTAGAAAGGTCCTGCATTATAACTCTCCTTAGTTGGTCATGGAGCGCAGCGGAATGACCAATCCTTCTTCAAACAGTAGTTAGGAGTCCTTGTGCCAACATTTCAGTTGGAAAGTACTCAGATGATGCAAACTCATTTTTAGCGCTTTTTAAAAGCAACGCGTGGCCCTCCTCCTCTAAGGTTATATTCTAACTATATTTGGTAATAATCAAGTGTTTTTTGAGTGCGAATGTCATGTGTTGCAGCGCCGCATAGAAGGTACAATATATTGTAATATATGATAATTATCGATTAGAGGCATGCCCGAAAAAGCGCCTCAGCTTTAGGTGTCTGCTCCACGCATTTGTGCGCTGTTTATGTTCTGAACGTTCTGAACAATATATTGCAGATGTTCATAGTTTGTTCCGCAACACCCACCTAATATTTTTACACCAAATTTTTTATTCAACTCAATCATCAGGTTGCCCCAGTCAGATATGTCATCGGTTTGGAGCGTTCCAGCGCCATCCAATTTCGAGTGGTCGAGAGACGACGCGTTGGCCTGAAAACCGATTAGACGGGACAGGACCAATTGGGGCTGTTTATGCGCATTGAGAAACGATGGATAAGCACAATTAATCATGTAGCCGAGAGGTGGTCTGCTGCAAACAGCATCAATCTCACGAGAGGAATGCTCAAGGCTGTTTCCGTCGAGAATTCTCCCTTCTCTGTTAATGACGAAACTGATGATATACGGAATATTGGCTTCCGCCATGGTTAGGGCTATGCCGGTTGCTTCAGGTAAAGCCGGCAACGTTGCTCCTATAAGAAAATCCACGCCTGCTTTAGCAAGCTGATGGATTTGCCAGAAATGAAATGCTTTCGCATCATTTTTTGCAAGCCCTTCATCGGGCTTGTAGCAGTCGTTTCTACAACCGACAAGACCACCGATAAAAATATTTGCAGCCCAAGATCCCCATCTGTCCTTCAGATGCTTCAGAAATTTTACGGCATCGCCGTTCACATCATTTGTAATATGAGCTGTGGAAATGCGTTCTTGATTGGCCCGCCACGTCGGCGTGCAGATGGTAATAGGAACGCCTCCCTTGCGGGCAACATTAATAAAATCCTGATAAAGATTAGATAATGCTCTTTTACCGGCTTCCTCATAAATCAGGAGTGCATTTTCAAGGCGAGGATGTAGGTTAACATCTCCGGACCGTCTTAACGATTCAATGACGGCCGCTTCCGTTAATATAAAATCGTGATCATCGAGAATCTTTTGTATATCCATATATCTTTCAGTGAACGAAAAGCTCACCAGACTGCATGGAGCGCAGCGGAATGCAGTCTGGTGCAGCGCCATGTTCGGTGAAGGTGAAATAAAATTACAACAAATTATTTATAATACGCATCCAAGAATTCATTCCTTGGTATTCGTGTTTGTGTAAGGATAGTTCTCAGAGTTGATTTCTTGATTGTTGGATGGTTTGGCATCGTTAGGGGAGTTCGGGTTCCATTTGGATTTTCTCTTAACATTGCAATATGATTGCCCTCACGAACGATATCGAATCCAAGAAACTCAAAGGACTAAACAACTTTTCGAATTGGAGCATCAGCAGGAAACTTCAACATCAGACAGCTACTCCTGCTTCTGCAATGAAGGCTTCCAGAATTGGTGGGTCAACATCAATTTGTTCAGGCCCGAATGTCTCAATATGAAATTTAATTGCCGATTTGACATCAGCCAACGCCGCTTCGTAGGTATCACCCTGACCAACAACAACGCCTTTTAGGCCAAGTGGATAAGCGACATATATATCGGGATGTTTCTCAACAACTATCTTAAATTGTTTCATAATATTCACCTCATGCAAGTTGGTTTTAGGCAAGTTAATAAATCATATCACAATTGAAGTGTAAAAACAAAAAATGGTTGCCGTATATTTTTTATACACCGAACCGCTGCTGTGGAGCACGCGGTCTTTTGCGCGTCTCTACCAGCAGCATGTTATGGATTCGTTGCTATTGATGAGCCGTATATTCATCTAATAGCCGGCGAATCATCTTTTGATATTGCGTATTATATTTTTTTGCCTCTTTTTTAAAAAAATCAATGCTCGTTTTGCTCAGAGCAATAGTGACCTTCACTGTTTCGTCTTTCAGGGCAAGCTCTTTAGGGGAAGGAAGGAAGTCGGGAATAACCTTCACCTTTCCGATAGGCTCATCCGTATATTTTATTTTCCCGTTCATATATCTTTTTTCCTTTCCGCCAGTATCCGGCGCCAATAATCCTGATTTTGTTTTTTCGATAGGTAAACCTTACGGTCATAACTCCACCCGTAACTTTGCCAAGGCAATAATATCGTTTTTCATCATCACTGTGTTCCAGGTCCTCCAAGATGACACGATAGTGATCCAAAAAAGCAAGCTGCGCTAGTGCAAAGGAGACACCGTGTTTCTTTTGATTCAGTTTGTCTTTGGAGGAATTCCACTCAAAATCAGATCGTTTTGTCATGCGAATAAGATACGGTAGGGCAAGATATATGTCAATATAATTATATTGCTATTTATATGGTTTTTATGTCCAGTCGTGGTAGGAATGCCGGTTGCCCGACACCCCCCACACAGTCCCGGACGTGCGGTTTTCCCGCATCCGGTTCCTCGGTTGTACTCGCTTCCGCATCGGTTTATCCCAACGCGCACTGATGCAGACGTCTCTTTTCCGTCGGTCTCGGTTTCGGTATCCCCGTGGTGCAAATGGTGTCACATCTTGAATTGTGAATAAAAGCGTTTTATGTGCAATTTTGTGTGTGAAGCTCCCCGTGCTAATGCTCTGATATATCAGTTAATATAATTTTTTATCAATATTTTATTCACTATTCAAGATGTGACACCATTTGGTTTAAAGCAACATGGCCATCAATTTGTAAATACCGGTCATGGCGCCAAGTAATCTTAAGGTTTCAGACCGCGTCATCACCGTGGGGAGTCTTTTTGGTCTTTTGGCCCTTACAGCATTAATTTCGAAATTCATGTCGAAATTGAGTACATGTCTATAGAGGAATAATAATGCATTGAAGGCCTGGTTTTGCGTCGAAGCAGCGACGTTTAAGTCTACGGCCAAATGGGTAAGAAATGATTCTATTTCCTGCTTGCCCATCTCTTTTGGGTGGCGCTTATTGTGATAAATAATGTATCGTTTCATCCATGAAATATACGATTTTTCCGTGCGGATTGAGTAATGCTTTAAGCGGATGATATCTCTGACCCGGTCTAATAGTCTCTTTGGTGGCTTATCCATTTTTTCTATTGATTTCGGTTAATAAGTTGTATATATGCAGAAATAACTTTCTGACCGTGTAAGGTCCGACACAATGACGCTTCTTTTGTCGAAACTATCGAAATACCAGTATCAAACCATATATTAGCAATCAAAAGCCTAAATTCGTATTTGACTTGATGTTATTGTTGAGCACAAATCGTGCCATATTATAATATGTTGATATTATAATATTTCTTGTGAGCATATTAACAAACAGGCGGCATTTGCGCACATTTTTATGGGCAAGGTGCCCATTTTTGTGTGCACTTTAAGCGTATATGCTTGCAGTGAATTTTAGAAATTCAATAATATTCAATCGACTGGAAAATTTTCCAAATATCCCAATCACTCTGCAAATTTTCCAAATTTACCCATTCGCCTGGAAAAACTTCCGGTCACTCACTAGTTATGCCTCAAAAATATATTAAACAACATTTTCCGTGATGACGATGGCTTGGACTAAATTTCCCAGATTCTTTGCAACAATCTCGGCGGTATTAATAGTTTTTTTGTTGTTGCGGAGTGTCCAACTTATATACTCAATCGTATATACATCCGAAAGCTCATTTCTGATCGCAGGTAAAAGTCTTGCTCTCGTATCATGTTTTATTTTGTCCTACTTGACTTACAGACGAAATATAATTGCTGCATGGGCGATGGTTATTTT
Organism: Candidatus Desulfatibia vada; assembly: GCA_014383215.1. GTDB lineage: Bacteria > Desulfobacterota > Desulfobacteria > Desulfobacterales > UBA11574 > Desulfatibia_A > Desulfatibia_A vada. The sequence continues at coordinate 9,514 of JACNIG010000087.1, forward strand.
TCTTTTCTTGTCTGGGATAAGCATCCTCTTTTTCGGGATATTCGCAGTACCTGTTGCACAATACATACTAAAACTCTTTAATGTTATCTTTGGGATTTATTTTTCATTTGGTGGAATTATCCTTTTAAAATCTATCCGTAAAGGTGAGATGAAAGGAATAGATTCACTCATGGAAAGGGCATAACAAATCACTGGAGGTGACGTGAAAACGCTGGCGCGTTTCCACGTCACCTCAGTTCCACGTTAGCTGCACAAGAACTCACATCCTCTAATCTGAACGTCGAGGATCCAAAGATAAACCAGGAGGAAAAGCAAAATGAAAGCAAATCAACTTTTTTTAATGAGTAGCCTGGCCGTGCTGATGGCAGCCAATCTGGCTTGGGCAAAAGAACCCCAAAAAATGAAGATGACGACGGAAGTCCCGCCTGGAATCGCGACCCCCGACAAACTTGAGACCCGCTTCGGCGAACTGAATTTCTTTGATGGTGTGCCAGACAAGGATACAGTACAGAAAGTCTACGACAATCTGGACTACCAGCATGCGTTTCAGGCCTTCCTGAGCGGTATCCAGATTGCTTCCATGGATGCGATTCGGAAAGGGCTTCTGGAATTCGGGCCGGCCAATACCACGGCGGTTCTCTTCGAGGATCTGATGGACTCCAAGGCGTTGTTCCTGACCGCGAACACGACCAGTGTCTACATGATGCTGTGGCTCGAGTTGAAGGATGAGCCGATGGTCATCGAAACCCCGCCTGATGTTCTGGGAATCATTGACGATCACTGGTTCAGATACGTCGCAGACTTCGGGCGCCTCGGGCCGGACAAAAGCCAGGGCGGCAAGTTCCTGATCATTCCCCCAGGATATGAGGGTGCCATACCGGAGGGTTATCACGTGACCCGCACCAAGACCTACGGCAACTGGGTGATCTGGCGTGGCTTCCAGGTGGACGGCTCCCCGAAACCGGCCGTTGATATCACAAAGAAGATCGTCCGCGTTTATCCGCTGTCCCAAAAGGACAATCCGCCAAAGATGACCTTCGTCAACGCATCCGGCAAATTCGTCAACACGATTCACCGCATGGACTTCGAGATATTCAATGAAATGAACGAAGTGGTCCAGGCTGAGCCCAGCGATGGAGAGAACCCGGAGATCCTGGGGGTGCTGGCCTCCATCGGCATCAAGAAGGAACAGCCCTTCAATCCCGATGCTCGAATGAAGAAGATCCTGACCGATGCCGCCAATGCGGGAGCGGTCACGGTGAAGACCATCTGGTCGGCTCCCCGCGACGAGATGTTCTATTTCCATCCGGGTGAAAGCAATTGGCTGAATCCGTTCCCAGGAGGGAGCTACGACTGGGTAAATGAGGGGGCCACACTACTGGATGCGAGGGCTGGCTTCCATTTTTACGCGACCGGGATTACCCCCGCCATGGCCTTTAGGATTATAGGGAAAGGCTCGAAATACGCTTATGCATACAAAGATGCCAACAGCAACACATTGGACGGCGGCAAGACCTACAAGGTTCACGTGCCGCCCAACGTGCCGGCCAAAGATTTCTGGTCCTTCACGCTCTACGATAACCAAACCCGCTCGATGTTGCAGACCGACGCACGGTTTCCGGGGATTGACAACAACAAGCCCGGCATGATCAAGAATGGTGATGGGTCCTACGATGTCTACTTCGGCCCCAAGGCGCCGAAAGGCCAGGGGAACAACTGGATTCAGACTGTTCCCGGCAAGACCTGGAGCGTAATCTTTCGCCTCTATGGACCACTCGACGCTTGGTACGATAGAGTCTGGCGACTCGGAGAGATCGAGTTGGTGAAGTAGCTGCGATGCACATCAGCTAATCGGGTAGCCGGGGGTCTTTCTCCCCCAGCCCCCACACCACGCAGCAAGCGGG
>JACNIG010000337.1 GCA_014383215.1 Candidatus Desulfatibia vada
GTGCCTGGACCGGTGAAGTGGGCCAGAAAGCCAGCGTTACAGTGTCGGAGACCTCGGCTACGGCATAGCTCGGGGGTGAATATTCGGCATTGGATATTTGTTTTTCATTCGATGTCGGAGTCTTCGCTTACCTGGACGTTCGATGTTCATCTTTTAATGTTTGCGCCTTTGCGAGAGACCTTTTTGGTTGGGAATTGGGAATTAACCGTTGGTTATTTCTCATTCAGTAGTCATTCGATTGTCATTTGGCCTTCGGCCGTCATTGGACTTCGAACCGGATGAGTGCGGGGGTAATAAGGGCCTTTGCCCCTTTGAACCTTTTCTTTGATAAGTTTATAAGTTGACTACGTTATATATGCCGCCAATGCCCCGCTCAGAAGATGCTGGAAGGCTCAGGCCGAATAAGAATACAACTGATGTAAAGATATCTTAGCCGCAGATTCACGCAGATGAACGCAGAAAAGTCTAAAAAAACACAGCGTTGTTCTTAGTTGTTAAAAAAATAATCCTGAAAATCCTGAAGATCCTGTCTGATAAAAAAATCCGCGGCAAAAAAACCCCATGACGAAATCAACAACCAAAATCCCCATCGCCTCAATCATATTTGAAGAAGAGATCTATCCGAGGAAGGGAATCGATCATAGGCGTTTCGGCATATTTGCTGAAAATATCAGGGACGGGTTCAAGTTTGAGCCTATCGAGGTCGAGCCCCATCCTGACAAGCCCGGCAAATATCGTCTGTTAGATGGCGTGCACAGGTGGAGCGCCTACAAGACAGTGGGAATGATGGACCTGGAGGCCATCATAAAGGATTTAAAGGGGTCAGATCCTCTGCTCTATGCGGCGAAAAAGGCCATTGGCCCGAAACAATTGACTGAAGACGAGGCAAGAGACACAGCAAGACGCGTGTACAATAAGAATACCAGTCTCAGCTCCGCCGATATCGGAAAGGCCATCGGCCGCTCAAGGCAGACAGTGGACTCCTACATAGCCGATCTTCGCGCCGCAACCCAGATGGGACTTGACATAAAGATGTTTCGCATGAATCGCCTCGGCATTCCACAGGACAGGATGGCAAAGAGATTGGGCGTAAAACAGGTATTGATCCATAACCATTTATTGAAAATGCCAGTATTGGCAAATTCAATAAATACCGATCTATCCAGAGGCTTCACAGTTTCTCAGGTAGCAGAAAAGCACAACTGGACAGAACCGATGGTCTGGTCTCTGGCCCTTGAAGATAAAGAAGATCTTGAAAGATTCAAGGAGCTTGGCTGGGGACTGAGGACATGGGATAAGTGGGAATGGCACGATTGCGATAAAAGATTTGGAGATGACTGGCCGGGGCGCATACCTGCTCAACTGATAGCCCACATCCTCTATTATTTCTCAAAACAGAATAACCTGATCTTTGACCCCATGGCCGGCGGAGGCGTAACCCCCGACACCTGCCTTGCCTTAAGCCGCAGATGCTGGGCCTTTGATATGCAAGACCAGCCGGAAACACGCCCCGAAATCGAACCCCACACCTGGACTCACTCAACAACTAACCCGTTAGCCTGGCCTGTAAGCTCAAAAGAAAAGCCTGACCTCATTATCTGCGATCCGCCATACTTTGACAAAAAAGCCGCCGACTATGACAAAAAAAGCATATCCGGACTGCCGAAGAAAGAATATCTTGAATTCCTTGAGGCCTTCTTCGCCCTCCTGAAACAAGATGCCAAAAAGACGACAAGGCTTGCCTTCATCAACGCGGACTGGCGTGATTTTCAGAACAAACCAGCGGCAGAGGAATCCGGCAAAGGGGCAATCCTGATAGATGACTACCTCCGGATTCTAAACAAAACCGGCTGGCGGCACACCCACATCATCCAGGCGCCCATGTCCGCACAACGCTTCAGCGCAGTAGTCGTCTCCGCAATGCAGAAAAAAAGAATACTTGGAGTAACAAGCAGATATGTCATAATTCTGAAACAGTAGTTATCCACGAATGGCACGAATGGAGCACGACAGATAAGCTTTTCAATAAAGTGACAAAGTGCCAACGTTCCCCCATTATCACTCACAAAAGCACTATGAAAAGGAAGAACTGATATGAGCGACATTCTAAAATTTGAGAACTTGCAGGATCGCATTATTGAAATCAGAGATCAAAAGGTCTTGCTGGATGTTGATGTTGCTGAAATTTACGGCGTTGAAACAAAACGAATCAACGAGGCCGTAAAGAATAATCCTGACAAGTTTCCAACCGGATACGTCATCGAACTGGATAAAACGGAATGGGATGGATTGAAGTCGAAATTTTCGACTTCAATAAAAGGTGGCAAAGTTAAGCTGCCAAGTGCCTTCCCTGAAAAGGGCCTGTACATGCTGGCCACCATCCTTAAAAGCCCCATTTTAACCCCAAAAAGGGCCTTTTGCGGGCTGAAAACGGCCTGTTATTAGCCCTTTTTGTAATTATATTAAAGGGTTGCTGAAGTCCGACCCCCAGCGCAACGCCTGCCCCGTTGAACCGGGTTTACCCCGTGAAATGCCTTTTTAGTTCCTATTTCACTGGGGTCCCCTTTCAGCCTGCCCTGTAGCTCCGGAAGATGGTACATGGGGTGTTCAACCGGGGTGTCATCCGTGAAACCTGCCCGCAATGCTTCGCAACGCCCGCCCTCCTGCCAAGCCAGCCCGGCAATCGCCTGACGCGAAGCCGATGGCGGACGGGCAGCGCGAGGCGGACGGGCGAGGCGGGCGGGTTTGTACCAAAAATAGAAGAAACTTAGTTTTCTACCAGCATCCCCTCCACTACAGAGCCTCGTTTTTTCTTCTTGACGGGTCGGGATTGAATGTTTAAACTATGTCTAAACATCAAACAGTCGTCGTGAGGAGGTTATTATGACCGAAGCCGTTTTAGATATCAAGCAGTGGGGAAACAATTTGGGTGTTCGCCTGCCTGCAGCGGTGGCTCGCGCAGCGCATTTATATGTCGATCAACGTGTGCGCATTTCAGTGGAAGACAGTACCATCGTGATCCGGCCTGTAGAGGATGCTGAACTGACCTTGGATCAGCGCCTGGCTCGGTTTGACCCGGCCCGGCATGGAGGCGAAGTAATGCAAGGTCAGGCTGTTGGGGCTGAGCTGTGGTAACGACAAGCAAAAAGGCGAAAGGCAGCCGCCCGTGGGTGCCGGCTCGGCAGGATATCATCTGGATCGATTGCAATCCCCAGGCAGGACAGGAAATGCGCGATGTACACCCATTTCTGGTGCTTTCTCCGCGCAACTTCAACAACACGACATCCCTGGTGATCGGCCTGCCCATGACTACAGCGGAATACAATGCCGACAACCCATTTGCCGTTGCTATCGGGCAGGCCAAAGGTCTAAGCAAGGCAGGAAAAACCAGTTACGTACTCTGCCACCAGCCAAAATCATTCGACTGGCGTATGCGCGGTGCGAGGGCGCATCCGCTCAAGAGGTTGCCGGATGTGCCCTTCGCTGATGTATGCAGGCGTCTGAATCAGATAATCCAGTTGGGGTAAGGTCATGCCAATCCTTGGGTTGGAATGAGGGTAATTGTAATTGGAGAACAACAAGAAACAAAAAACCGTGTCATCCGTGAAATCTGTGCCAAAAATACGAGAAACTTAGTTTTAACACCCATTATTTTACGACCCTATTCCAACACACAGGTCAACAATTTTATTCACTATGCAAGATGTGACACCGGATTTCGTGATGGCAGTCTTGCATGGATTTGGCCAATGTGCCATGCAAGACAAATGCACGGATTCTGAAACCAGGGGTATTGCCGGATGTTATAATGTTTTTCACCGCCAACAGATCAGGAATGAACCTCATTCTTTGTATTTGTGTGTCAGTTCCGAACACTTGGCCCTGATATTCATAAAACCCGTTTGATAATGCAAGAATTAATTTGAAAGGAGGTTTTTATTGGCAACGTGAACTTCCATTGACATCGCCATCACTACTTATCAACCAAGAAAGGAGAGTACAAAATGAAAGAAACAAGAGCCGTATTCTGGAGAACTTCGGGTTATGTTTGCCTTATGGGTATTGTCTGTTTGGGATTGGTGGGACTTTTCGGTGCATGCTCAAGCGACAGCAGCCCTCCGCCATCCCCCAATGTTGAAACGACCCGAGATGCCAAGGGTGTGTGGTTTATCACGGGAAATGAGGCAGCAGGCCTTTATCACATGATGGAAGCGATGGGCTATGCTGTTGCCACGGATCGATTGTGGCAAGCTGAACTTTATAGACGTTCCGCCCGTGGAAAACTGTCGGAAATACTCGGTGCGACCCAACTTGAAACCGACGTTTTCATGCGAACATGGGGCTACTCCCAGCAGGAATTCCAAGATGGTTTTGCGGCGCTCGATTCCGACAGCCAGAGCGTGGTTAACGGGTATGTGGCCGGTTTTAACCGGCGTATTGCCGAAGTGAACGCCGATATTTCCTTGTTACCGTTCGAATTCAAGGCCATTGGGCTCACTCAGGTGGATGATTGGGAGTATCAGGATGTACTGGCATGGATAGCGTTGCTTCAAAGAAACTTCGACCCGGAGGCCGATGGGACCTTCCAGATTGAAAACATGGCGTTGTATGGAGCACTCGCTGCCGCTTTTCCCGCGAGTTTTCAGGGGATGTTTGATGACATGCGCTGGATTAATGATCCCGATGCCCTAACCTACATTCCTCCCGTTGTGGGGGCGCCCGCCTCTCCGGTTGAAACGGAAAAGGTATTGATATCCGAACAAAAAGCCGCTGATGTTCCCGATTTCGGGGAAGCTGCCAAAAAAATTGCTAAAATGCAAAAGGATATTGAGGAGAATTTAAAAAATATCAATGCCAATGTGAAGATGGGCAGTTACGCCTGGACTGTGTCGGGGAGCAAGACCGCATCCGGAAACCCGATCATTTATTCCGGCCCGCAAATGGGCTTCCCCGTTCCATCCATCGTCCTTGAGGGGTCCATACAGGGCGCCGGTCTGAATGTTTCAGGAATGAGCGTCCCCGGTATTCCCGGGATTATTATCGGCCGAACCCCCCACCATGCCTGGTCCATGCAAGTAGCGAACGCTCATACCGTGGACTATTACCTTGAAAGCCCGGATGACGTGGTCCTGAACAGGGTTGAAACCATCAAGGTGGCAGGCAGTGATGACGTTGAATTGCCGGTGTACAGAACGTCCCACGGTCCTGTTATTAGCCCCATGCCTTACAACCCGGGAGAAGTGAGTCCTACGAATCCGGCCATTGCCTGGAAATATTCACAGTGGGGATACGAATTTGGTAGTATTAAAGCCTTTCTCGACCTGGCTCGTGCGACCAGCATGGATGAGTTTGGAGCGGGAATCGAGCTTTTCGCGGTAAGTCAGCACTTTTGCTATGCGGATATAGACGGTAATATTGCTTATTGGATGTCGGGCCGTGATCCCGTTCGCCCAGCCGGTGAATGGCGTCTGCCCCAGGGTTTCACCGGGACCACTCTTGAGTGGAACGCCGCCGAACTGATCCCCCGCACGACCGATCGCAACAACAGCCAGGGTTATTACTGCGGATGGAACAACAAAAGTCGTCCCGGCTACGATAATGCCTACAACAGCTCATCGAAATATTTTGGTCCTTTCAACCGCGCAAATGTCGTCAATGACTATTTTTCCACCCACAACAATCTGACTTATGCAGAGATCAGGGATTTTGCGCTGAATATCGCCACGACGGATTCATGGGAAGGTGGAGGCAACCCGTGGAAATCCGTGGCCGATGATTTCGAAAAAGCCGTAGAAGTAGATCCGACCCCTGACCAACAAGCCGCTCTCGCGCTCCTTGCGAGCTGGGACGGCCATTTTGTCGACGGCGGGTCATCCCAGTGGGTGTCCGGCATGAATCGTGCGGATGCCTGGGTCCTTATGGATGCCTGGATTCGCGAAGCCATCCGGTTGACGTTTGCGGATGAGTTAGGGGTTCTTTTCGACGGACAACCCACAAACATCCTCTTTAATGTCTTTCTCCATGGACTTGCGGGTTCATCATCAGGCGTTGTCAACAACTACAACTGGTTTCAGAATTTGTCGGATCCCACCGCGCCCCAGACCGCTGATGCCATCATCGTTGCCTCTCTTGACACAGCTCTTTCAACCTTGGGGAGCAGGCCATGGGGCGTTGATGCACGAGGATATATTACCTACACCCACAGTATGCTCGGCCCGATTTGGGAAACGCCGTTTGCGTGCCGCTCCACATACGCCCATTGTGTGGAATACGCTTCATCCGGCCCTGTGCGTATAGAAAGCATGTTCCCCTTAGGAGAGTCGGGGACCATTCTTATGGATGATGAGTCATTACCCGTTTTTAACGAAAACTTCTTCACCATGGCGCCCGTGTTCGACGCATTCGCGCCGCGGGACTTTCCTCTTTTTGATTAGATCTAAAACGTAGCCGATCACAGGCCTGAGTGAAACCGGAAGGGCAAAAACCCTCCTTACCTTCACTCCCTGTGATCGGTCATAACTGTAGGTTCTGTAATTTATGGCATTGGCATTTAAAAAAACCTGAGCAAAAGGCGTTGATCGCGAGTGGGTTTTCTGAAACAGAGCGTGTTAAAGAGCTCCAGAGTCTGGGTGCGGGAGCGTATATAATCAAGCCTTTAGTTTTAGGTCTTGACAGTGTTGAAAAACAGGTCAATTGGTTTAGGAAAACCGAACCGACCGAAGAATATCTGGTTGCTGCTATGGAAATATACGAAAAAGGTTTGGAATCAAATCCCAAATTTTATAAATGTTAATGGATCTTGATATTCAAACTGGAATAAGATTATGCATACCAAATATATGTTGGTAAGAAAGGGTAGGATATTGTCTGAGGTTATGGATGTTAATTCAATGTTTCCGAAATAGTTTTCAAATCTGGTTAAAACGAACTCATAATTTTTCAATGTGTTTTTCTTGGCATTCATCCTCTGGTAGTTAAAAAAATTTGTAGCTTCCGATAGTTCCATTTTTTGCCTCCTCTTTTTCGGGTTAATAAGAAATGATTTGACCTCCTCGTGTAAGATTGTATAATATTAAGATGACAAACCCAAAACTTCAATAAAAATAAGGCTTTTGGCGGTCAAGGATCATGCACGTAACCTTCTTCGGCGAATGGATGAGCAAAAACTGACCAACCTCTGTTTGTTGTGTTTTGTTGGTTTTTGTAATATAATGGGATATTCAGTCAGGTAATCACTCGAGAATCAGGGGCGAATAAATAACAATGACAAATTTAAGGGAACAGCAAGGGATGAGAGATGGCTCCAGCAGTTTTAAGGGAAGGACCATACCGGTTCTACTTTGTTAGTCACGACTTGAATGAACCACCACATGTGCATATTGACCGGGATGCTTTCTCAACCAAATTTTGGCTTACTCCTGTGGCATTGGCGTACAACCTCGGGTTTCCAGCAAGGGAGTTGAGAAAATTGGAAACACTTACTTCCTTTCACAGGAATAACTTATTGGAGGCATGGAATGACTACTTTGGGACCTAAAGTTGGTGAGCAAGTCAGAGAAGTTTCTCTCACCAAGGACACTATTAGTGTTGATCTCTTCGATGGCCGGACCATAACGGTGCCTTTGGCATGGTATCCACGTTTGCTCCATGCAACGCCTAAACAGCGTGCGAACTGGAGTATTGCTGGAGCAGGGTATGTTATTCACTGGCCTGACATAGATGAGGACCTCAGTACTCAAGGCCTTTTGCAGGGTGCCCCAGCTCCACGTGGAGCAGCCAAGGCGGCATAGGAAAAAAGGATTGCTTCCAAACTTTCAGCTCCGACAGGGTCCGCTTTTGATGCGCTAAGAACATCTGAAAGCATGTGCCATGATTGATTCAGAAGCCTTGTATGCTCTTGGCAAGGCTACTGTGTAAGGCACAGGCAAGAAATATTGAAGGGCACGTCAAGCCGCCAGCCCGCTTAGGAAGAATCTCCAATTCCTTGACAAATCTATAGGTATATTCATGCATCAGCCATCTAACCGCAATAATCCACCCTTTAGGCAGGAATGGGGTCAAGTCTGCTCTTGACTCACCTTCATGAAAAGAGGTCACAAAAGACGATAATCCTTTCTTTTACTGAAAATCAGGCTGGAGTTAACGCGAGTGAATTAACAACTAAAAATAAAGTGGGAGGTGAGTCAAGAGCAGACTTGACCCCATGAATCACAACATGATCATTACCGACGGAGCTAATCCAAATCTTCATCCTTATTTCTTGAACAAACTTGCGTGTCCTGTATGCCTGTCTGATTTTCTGTGCTCTGCCGTCGGTGAAAGAAAAGAGCACCTTGTTTGCACTGCCTGCAAGAACACTTTTCTTATATCAGGCAATTTGCCAATCCTTCTTATTCAAGACAAGAATTGGCAAAAAAAGGCTGACGAAATTGAGGGAGAGGATGATTATAATGTGAAGAAAATCCCTCCTAAGGTACATGTAGAACGGAATGCATATATCAATAAGAATACCGAGATGTTCTTAAAGGAGTCAGGTGCAGATCTCTCAAAGGATGAAACCCTGATTGTCGGATGCTCTCTGGCGGAGTTGGAGTTTTTTGTTGAGAGGTGCAAGCATGTGGTGTCACTCGATATAGTGCCTTCATTGGCAAAAGGGTGTCTCGTGGCAACGGAAGAGCGAAATATACCAGCGGCTTGGGTTTGTGGAGATGGGGAATGCCTTCCGTTTGAAAATGAAAGCTATGACACCGTGATAGTCCGTCAAAGTCTACATCATATGTTGAAGTACCACTCGGCCATCAGTGAGTTTTTTCGTGTTTGCAAGAAAGGCGGTCATGTTTTAATAATTGATGAGCCTTTTGTAGAAACGGATTTACACGATTCACCCCTTTCTTCTCTTCCGAATGAGTTCCATGTCTACGGAGGGATAGTGCTTGGGAAAATTCGTGAGGAACTCGGAATTCAATTTACTTGCACGACATCCCATGGAATTCGAAAATGGTGTTCATCCATTCGTAAGCTTCTGGGAAACTACAGAAGAAGAGGATGCTTTAGCATAAAGGATGTATCTTTTAAGCCATCAGAGTTAATGCTAAAAGCAAATGACTTTAAAGATTTAGAGAAGGAGGCAGCCTACATCAAACCAAACACCGAGGACCCCGAGACGTACTTGGCCGACAAATACTACTCTTTTTCTCTACTGCAATGTATTTTTGCATTAAGCCAGCACACCAGCGATTTTCAATTAATATGGCCGCCAGAAATAGCCTGGACTGATGAATCTGGTGGTACCGTCCGTTTTTACCATGGCCCAAACCCACAGCGTGAAAAACCTCTTATCGAAAAATTGGTGAATACGGGTAACGTCTCAATAGCTGCCAGGAAAACAGCATCTACGGCCGTCTTTCGGGATCGGTCAGGTCTCAATGCTATTCCACTGGATTTAGCACGTCGGTTATCATATCCAGATACCAAACTTAATCAATTAAATTGAATTGTGTCAAATGCTTAATGTTCAATTGAAACCGAGAGCTTTATTGAAAGACGCGCCCCTGTATCCCTGATTCTACATGGAATGCAGCCACAATACAGCTACATGCCTTTTCTACTGTTCGCATAATGGTCTTCAGTTCGGGAACGAAGAAACTGGTCAACTTTGAAACGGAGGTGATTTTTGGAGAGTAACAAAAAGCTTAATCTCAGTATCGGGCAAAAGACAATCGGGAATGGGGTCAAGTCTGCTCTTGACTCACCTTCATGAAAAGAGGTCACAAAAGACGATAATCCTTTCTTTTACTGAAAATCAGGCTGGAGTTAACGCGAGTGAATTAACAACTAAAAATAAAGTGGGAGGTGAGTCAAGAGCAGACTTGACCCCATGAACATATTTGTACGCTTTTCGTACCTCTCCGTCAATGCGTGGAATGGGGGACGTGAATGGGGGCTAAGTAAGTAAACATGCTCACAGTATCGCTTTGAAACTGACAGTAATTGGCCGTAAGAGAAGTCGGCCATAGTATGCTGGAAATAATAGAGCGGCTTGGATAAACAAACCTGAAACAGATTCGGTGTTGTATGATTAGAGTTTAATTTCTTGGATCGTGTGTCTCATTTTCATTGACATATTCCGATCCGCTCAAGAGGTTGCCGGATGTGCCCTTCGCTGATGTATGCAGGCGTCTGAATCAGATAATCCAGTTGGGGTAAGGTCATGCCAATCCTTGGGTTGGAATGAGGGTAATTGTAATTGGAGAACAACAAGAAACAAAAAACCGCCTGCCCCGTTGAACCGGGTTTACCCCGTGAAATGCCTTTTTAGTTCCTATTTCACTGGGGTCCCCTTTCAGCCTGCCCTGTAGCTCCGGAAGATGGTACATGGGGTGTTCAACCGGGGTGTCATCCGTGAAACCTGCCGGCAATGCTTCGCAACGCGAGGCGGGCGGGTCTGTGCCAAAAATAGAAGAAACTTAGTTTTCTACCAGCGTCCCCTCCACCACAAAATAGGAGAATAAATGGATCCGATAGTTGTTGTGTCAGGATTGCCGCGGTCAGGAACTTCCATGGTGATGAGAATAGTTGAAGCAGGCGGTTTGGAGTTGATTGTGGATGGTAAGAGAAAAGCTGACCAGGACAACCCAAAGGGATATTTTGAGTATGAGAAGGTCAAAGAATTAGCAAAGGACGACTCCTGGCTTAAGGATATCTCTGGAAAGGTTGTGAAAATTGTCTCCCCGCTTCTCTATAATTTACCTCTGACATATAAATATAAGATAATTTTCGTAAAGAGGCATATGGAGGAGATACTTGCTTCTCAGAACAAAATGCTTGAAAGCTCAGGGAGACAATCCCATATTGAAGATAGTGTAATGGGCGAAAAGTTTGAGGTCCACTTGAAAAAGGTCTGCAAATGGATTGAAAAGCAGAAAAACATTATTTGCCTGTACGTAAGTTATAATGAAATAATGCAGAATCCACTACCCAGCCTTTCAAAGATGAATGAATTCTTGGGAGGCATTTTAGATTTGAATGCTATGATTGAAGCCATTGATGGTTCTTTGTATAGGAATAGAATTGTGAATAGAATTCATTGATCATAAATATAATTGTTCAAGGTATTTCTTTAGACCTGGAAAGCTGCATCATTTACACAGATAAATGCCTATGAAGTCAGTACCGGTGGCTCCATATTTTCAAAAATAGTTCTGATTTCAAATTGGAGGATTAAATATGTTCAAGTTATTCCCCCATACCAGACAAACCGCAATTTTTCTTCTCGCTTTCCTTTTATCATGCTACTCTTTTTCTTGCGATCAGTCCGGAAAAAAAGAAAAGGGAGCCACAGAGAAGAGTGATGCAAACCAACGCGCCTTCACTCACAAGGGTCTAATC
>JACNIG010000259.1 GCA_014383215.1 Candidatus Desulfatibia vada
ATTTGAATTCACTATGTTTCACCTGTTTTTTACTCAACTAAATTGGAGAAGATCCAGAAGAATGGACTAAATCAAATGTAGAAAGAATATTAAATAATGATTTCCCTCATGGAATGACCGGAACGAATATTGTAAAAGCTTTGATTGAATATATAAAAGCGTACCACCCACTGAAAGAAGCAGATGTTACTAAACTAATGCTGGAATATATTGAATCTTTACAAACAAAAGAAAGGCCTTTAAAAAAAGTTCATGATTTATTATTCTCAATTCAAAAGAAAATTAAATCATAACCATGCAATTGAGAGCGCCTGGCTATTTAACAGGCAGGTTGAAACCCTGTAATATCAATGGTATTCATAGTTTTATGATCATTGTTACCATTAATCCGCCAGCCCCTCATTGCTTCCGTTGGGTGTATGGTGAAGGAATGGTGTCACATCTTGAATAGTGAATTAAATGATTGTACAGAACATATTTATTTATAAATCAAGGTGTTTATTTAAAGAGCCTCGAACCTTGAATGTTGCATAAGTCGCGGCTATTCACAATTCAAGATGTGACACCAATACAACGATTATTACCAGAATAGTTGGTGTTAAAAAAAGGAATGAAATGGCAAAGAATGCGACAAACAAAAAAACAAACGGTTTTGAGCAGAACCTTTGGGATACGGCCAATAAGCTGCGGGGCTCAGTAGAGTCATCCGAATATAAACATGTGGTGCTCAGCCTTATCTTTCTGAAATTTGCCAGTGACAAGTTTGAGGAGCGCAAGGCCGAACTGATTGTCGAGGGCAAGGAGAAGTATCTGGACATGGTGGAGTTTTACACCATGAAAAATGTCTTTTACCTGCCGGAGGAATCGCGCTGGAGCTATATCAACAGCCAGGCCAAGCAGGATGATCTGGCCATCAAGATCGATACGGCTCTGGCCACGGTCGAAAAGAACAACAAGGCGCTCAAAGGGGCGCTGCCGGACAACTATTTCTCACGCCTGGGGATCGATGGCAGCAAGCTGGCGGCGCTGATTGATACCATCTCCAATATTGATACGGTGGCCGACAAGAAAGAGGATGTGGTTGGCCGGGTCTATGAGTATTTCCTGGGCAAATTCGCGGCCTCGGAGGGCAAGGGCGGCGGCGAGTTCTATACGCCCAAGGATGTGGTTAACCTCATTGCCGAGATGATCGAGCCCTACAAGGGCAAGATCTACGACCCCTGCTGCGGTTCCGGCGGTATGTTTGTCCAGTCCATCAAGTTTGTCGAGAACCACCACGGCAACACCAGGGACATCTCCATCTACGGGCAGGAGTCCATCGGCGCTACCTATAAACTGGCCAAGATGAACCTGGCCATCCGCTCCATTTCCGCCAACCTGGGCGAGGTCCCGGCCGACAGCTTTTTTAAGGACCAGCACCCGGATCTCAAGGCCGACTACATCATGGCCAACCCGCCCTTTAACTTGAAAGAGTGGCGGGCAGCCGACGAGCTCACAGACGACCCGCGTTGGGCCGGCTACGAGGTGCCGCCGGCGGGCAATGCCAACTACGCCTGGATTCTCCACATGATCTCAAAGCTCTCGGAGAACGGGATGGCCGGTTTTGTCCTGGCCAATGGCTCCATGTCCACCAACACCAGTGGTGAGGGGGAGATTCGCCGGAAGATCGTTGAAAACGATCTGGTGGACTGCATGATTGCCCTGCCCGGCCAGCTTTTTTTTACGACCCCGATTCCGGTCTGCCTCTGGTTTATCTCCCGCAATAAAAAAGCGGATACCGGCCGGGGCTTTCGTGACCGCCGGGGCGAGACGCTGTTTATCGATGCCCGCAAAATGGGGGCACTGGTGGATCGTGTCCATCGGGATCTGTCCGAGGAAGAGATTGCCGAGATTGCCCGTACTTATCACGCCTGGCGTGGAGAAGTAAAAGATGGCGATTACGAAGATAAGGCGGGATTCTGCAAATCCGCCACCTTGGAGGAGATCAAGTCTCATGAATATGTTCTCACCCCTGGCCGGCATGTGGGCGCAGCAGAACTGGAGGACGACGGCATCCCCTTTGAGGAGAAGATGGCCAAGCTGAGTGCCACCCTCTATGAGCAGATGCGGGAAGGTTCGGAACTGGACGCCGTGATCCGCAAGAACCTGGAGGTGCTTGGTTATGGGGAGTGAGTGGGTTGAAAGTCAACTTGGTGACCACTGTGAAATCCTATCCGCAAAAAGAATTTTTGCCTCAGATTATGTTGACAACGGGATACCATTTTATAGATCTAAAGAAATAATTGAAAAAGCCGCAGGACAAAATGTATCCAATCAATTGTTTATAAGTGAAGAACGGTTTTTTGACATCAAAAATAAATTTGGAGCACCGAAAAATGGGGACTTATTAATCTCCGCTGTTGGACAGAGAGCAGGAATTCCATACCACGTATCAAATGATGGTGATTTTTACTTTAAAGATGGAAACTTGATTTGGTTCAGAAATTTCAAGGAATCATTATTTTCAAATTTTTTAAGTTACTTACTACAATCCAGATTAGGTCAAAATAAGTTAGAGGCCATAATGATAGGTTCTGCTCAGAAAGCTTTAACTATCATAGGATTAAAAGGTGTGTCTTTTAACATTCCCTCACTCCCCGAACAAAAGGCCATTGCCCATATTCTTAAGGCGCTGGATGACAGGATTGAGTTGAATCGGCGGATGAATGAGACCTTGGAGGCCATGGCCCAGGCCCTGTTCAAGAGCTGGTTTGTCGATTTTGACCCGGTGATCGACAACGCGCTGGCCGGCGGCAAGGAAATCCCCGCAGAACTCAGCGAAAAGGCCCAAGCCCGCGCCGCCCTCGGCGATAAGCGCCGGCCCCTGCCCGAAGAAATCCGCACTCTCTTCCCTGACGAGTTCACCCACAGCGACGAATTGGGCTGGATTCCGAAGGGGTGGGAGGTTAGCTCCGTTGGGAAAGAATTTGATGTTACTATGGGGCAATCTCCACCTGGCACTACTTATAATTCAAATGGCGAGGGTATAGCCTTTTTTCAAGGCAGGGCGGATTTTGGCTTTAGGTATCCTTCTAATCGAGTTTATTGTACTGCCCCTAAAAGGTTTGCAAACAAAGGCGACACCTTGATTAGTGTGCGAGCTCCTGTCGGAGATGTGAATATGGCCCATATTGACTGTTGCATCGGACGCGGGGTGAGTGCGGCACGCCATAAGTCGGGGAGTCGTTCTTTCACATATTACTCGATGCTCGAGCTTAGAGAGAATTTCAACAAATTTGAAGCTGAAGGAACCGTGTTTGGTAGCATCAACCAGAAAGATTTTAAAGCCTTGCTACAGCTTAAAAAGGACAAAAAACTGCTTGAAGCGTTTGAGGCGCAAGCAGGCGCTCTCGATGGGAAAATAGAGCAAAATTCTTTGGCTATTTTAAACCTCACAAAACTCCGCGACACCCTGCTGCCCAAACTCCTATCCGGCGAAGTCCGCATCCCGGAGACGGAAAAAATGGTGGAGGAACTGGCCCTATGAGCTTGGTTAGAGAACCCCAAAAGTCCGAAATCCTGATCTATCAGAACACTGACGGCCGGATAAAGATAGATGTCAGGCTGGATGAGGAAACCGTCTGGCTAACACAAAAACTGATGGCGCAGCTCTTTCAGGTGAAACCGCAGAATATCACCATGCACCTGAAAAACATCTACTTGGAAGGCGAGTTGAACCAAGAGGCAACTTGTAAGAAATTCTTACAAGTTCAGCCTGAAGGGGGCCGTAAAGTTGAACGCAAACAGAAATTTTACAATCTTGATGCGATCATCTCCGTCGGCTACCGCATAAAATCTCAGATTGCGACCCAATTCCGTATCTGGGCCACCCAGTGCTTGAAGGAGTATATCGTCAAGGGTTTTGTCCTCAATGATGAGCGTTTCAAGAGCGGCCGCTCCATGAATTATTTTAACGAGCTGCAGGAACGCATTCGCCAGATCCGCATCTCTGAGCGTTTTTTTTATCAAAAGATCAAGGATATCTACACCACCTCCATTGATTATGACCCACGGGACGAGAAAACCGTCACCTTCTTTAGAAAGATACAGAACAAACTGCTGTGGGCTATCAGTGCGCAAACCGCTGCGGAATTGGTCTACCGCAGGGCAGATGGTTCTTTGCCACGCATGGGCATGCAGTCGTTCGACAAAACAGACGAGGTGGACATCCGTAAAAAAGATGTCGCCATTGCCAAAAATTATCTGAGTGAAGATGAGATAAAGCTTCTTGGCCTATTGGTGGAGCAATACCTGGCCTTTGCTGAGACCATGGCCCAGCAGCACACCCCCATGTACATGAATGATTGGGTTGAACGGCTGGACACCATTATCCAACTCAACGGCCGGGAACTGCTGAGCCACGCCGGAAAGATCAGCCACACCCGGGCCCTGGAAAAATCAACTCAGGAGTATGAGAAATATCGGGCGGAACAAAAAGCCTTGAGCAGGGAGGCAAGCTTGCAGGAACTGGAGATGGACATCAAGGAATTACAGGTCATTACGTCCGGTAAGGAGGAAGGAAAGTGAAATTCACAGAAGCGAAATTGGAGCTTGCAATAATTGAGCTTCTGAAAAATGAGGGCTATCCCCATGTTTCAGGCGAGACAATCAGCCGGGAACCGGGCGAGGTCCTGATCAAGGAGGATCTGCAAAGCTTCCTGGCCGGCCAGTATGCCGGTGACAATATCACCGCCAATGAGATTGATTCCATTATCCGCAAATTAGAGACCCTGCCCGCCTCTGATCTCTACGAGTCCAACAAGGCGATTATGAAGATGGTGGCCGATGGTCTTCTGCTCAAGCGGGAGGACCGCAGCCAGAAGGATCTCTACATTCAGCTCATCGACTATTCGGATCTGGCGGCGTTCCGCATCCCCAAGGCCGGCGAGGTGGCAACCGTGGTTGCCGAGTCCCAGGCGGCCTATGGGACCGGCAAGAACATTTTCAAGATGGTCAACCAGCTTGAGATCTTCGGGTATGAAAAACGTATCCCGGACGGTATCCTCTATATCAACGGTTTGCCCCTGGTGGTCTTTGAATTTAAGAGCGCCATCCGCGAAGAGGCCACCATCCATGATGCCTTTGTCCAGCTCACTGTGCGATATAAACGCGACATCCCGGAGCTCTTCAAATACAACGGCTTTTGCGTGATTAGCGATGGAGTGAACAACCGGTCCGGTTCCTTTTTTGCCCCCTATGAATTTTTTTACGGCTGGCGCAAGACCGATGGCAGTGACCTGAGCGAGAAGGACGGCATCGACTCCCTGTACACCATGGTCAGGGGCATGTTCGACCCGTACCGGTTGCGGGACATCCTCCGCAACTTCATCTATCTGCCGGATAGCTCGCGCAAGGAAGAGAAGATCCTCTGCCGCTATCCGCAATACTACGCGGCCACCAAGCTCTACGCCAACATCAAGGCCCATCGTCGCCCCGAGGGAGATGGGAAGGGCGGCACCTATTTCGGGGCTACCGGCTGCGGCAAGAGCTTTACCATGCTCTTTTTAACCCGGCTGCTCATGAAGAGCGTTGATTTTGCCAGCCCCACCATTGTGCTGATCACCGACCGTACCGACCTGGACGACCAGCTTTCCGGTCAGTTTGTGGGGGCCAAGGGCTATATCGGCGACGAGGCGGTGATCAGTGTGGAGAGCCGGGCCCAGCTCCGGGAATTGCTCAAGGGCCGGAGCAGCGGCGGTGTCTTTTTGACCACCATCCATAAATTCACCGAAGACACCGAACTGCTCACCGAGCGCACCAACGTGATCTGCATCTCGGACGAGGCGCACCGCAGCCAGGTCAATCTGGATCAGAAGGTGCGTATTACACCGGAAGGCGTCAAGCGCACCTACGGCTTTGCCAAATACCTGCACGACTCGCTGCCGGGCGCCACCTATGTGGGCTTTACCGGCACGCCCATTGACGCCACCCTGGATGTGTTCGGGCCGTCGGTGGATGCCTACACCATGACCGAATCGGTACGGGACGGAATCACCGTCCGCATTGTCTATGAGGGGCGGGCGGCCAAGGTGCTGCTTGATAACGCTAAATTGCAGGAGATCGAAGATTATTACGCTAAGTGCGCCGACCAGGGCACCAGCGACTACCAGATCGAGGAGAGCAAAAAGGCCAACACCAAGATGAACGCCATCCTTGGTGACCCGGACCGTCTCAAGGCCTTGGCGGCTGATTTTGTGGAACATTATGAAAAGCGGGTGAGCGAGGGTGCAACGGTGAAGGGTAAGGCCATGTTTGTCTGCGCCAGCCGTTCCATTGCCTACGATTTTTATAAGGAGGTTATTGACCTGCGGCCGGAGTGGGCCGAGATCAGGGTCTGTGAAGAGGGGGCGAGCCTAACCGAGAGAGAGCAGCGGGAGATCAAGCCCATGGAGCGGATCAAGATGATCATGACCCGTGGCCAGGATGACCCCAAAGCGCTCTACGATCTGCTGGGCACCAAGGAGTATCGCAAGGAGATGGACCGGCAGTTTAAAAGCGCCAAATCAAACTTCAAGATCGCCATTATCGTTGATATGTGGCTCACCGGCTTTGATGTACCCTTCCTTGACACCCTTTACATCGACAAGCCTGTGCAGCGCCATAACCTGATCCAGACCATCTCACGGGTCAATCGCAAGTTTGGGAATAAGGAAAAGGGGCTGATCGTTGATTATATCGGCATCAAGAGCCAGATGAACAAGGCCCTGGCCCACTATTCCAAAACCGACCAATCAAACATCGAGGAGATCGAGCAGTCCATCGTGGTGGTGAAAGATCATCTTGATCTGCTGGGTAAGATCTTTCATAAATTCGATACCACCCCCTATTTTAAAGGGGCACCCCTTGCGCAGCTACAGTGCCTGAATATGGCGGCCGAGTTTGCCATGATAACCGACAAACAGGAAAAGCGGTTTATGTATCTTGTCCAGCGCTTGAAGGCGGCCTATGACATCTGCTGCGGCAGTGACGGGTTCAGTCAGGCGGAGCGCGACCATGTCCACTTTTATCTGGCAGTGCGTTCCATTGTTTTCAAGCTGACCAAGGGGGATGCGCCCGACACCGCCCAGATGAATGCCAAGGTGCGGGAGATGATCAAGGAGGCACTGGCCAGCGACGGCGTGGAAGAGATTTTCAAACTGGGCAAGGCGCATGTCAAGGAGATTGACCTCTTTGATGAGGACTATCTGGCCAAGATTGAGAAGATTAAGCTGCCTAACACGAAGATCAAGCTCTTGCAACAGCTTTTGGCCAAGGCGATTGAAGAATTCAAGAAGGTCAACAAGCTCAAGGGTGTCGACTTTTCCAAACAATTCAAAGCGCTGGTGGACAAATATAATGACCGCAGCGAACAGGACATCCTCAGGAGCGAAGTGCTGGAAGACTTCACCGACGAGATTATAAATCTCTACCACGCCATCAAAAAGGAGAAAGACTCCTTCGCCGAACTGGGCATTGACCTCGAAGAAAAGGCCTTCTACGACATCCTTAAAGCCCTCACCATTAAATACGATTTTGAATATCCGGAAGACAAACTCCTCGATCTCGCAAAAAAAGTGAAAGTCATCGTCGATGACAAAGCCAAATACACCGACTGGAGCCGGCGTGAGGACATTAAGGCCGAACTGAAAGTGGATTTAATTATTCTCCTTGCTGAAAATGATTATCCTCCAGTCGACCGCGATGAGGTCTACAAGGAAATTTTCGAGCAAGCTGAAAATTTTAAGAAGTACCAAAGGCAAAGTAATGGCTAACCTCTTAGGATTGACACGACCTGAAAGGTCGTATTCATGAAATGGGTGCCGTGACAAGACAAGCATTTGATAACAAAGGACATGTAGATAATGGGAATGATGTCACATCTTGAATAGTGAATTAAATGATTGTACAGAACATATTTATTTATAAATCAAGGTGTTTATTTAAAGAGCCTCGAACCTTGAATGTTGCATAAGTCGCGGCTATTCACAATTCAAGATGTGACACCAATACACATAACAAGGCAAATTAACTCGGACTGCCAAAATCTGCGCCGCTTCGCTTTGCATCTTTTGGCATCCGGCAATTTGCGACGTTAACCTTTCAAAACATCCTCCAGTATTCCATTATGTAGTTGACAAAAACCCAGCAACGGACTAGACTGACTAGTGTGATCTGCTAAAAGGAGGTAAAATGAGAACAACATGGAAATTGCAGGACGCTAAAGCAAGATTTAGCAAAATCGTAGAAGATGCTTTAAAGATAGGCCCACAATTCGTGACTCGTAGAGGTCAAAAAGCTGTAGTTATCGTCTCTGTTGAGGATTACGAAGAACTGATTTCAAACAAACCATCCCTCAAAGAATTTTTGCTTAATTGTCCAAAAATGGGAAATGATTTTGAGCTTGAGAGACAAAAAGATTTTCCGAGGAGCATTGAATTTTGAATTATCTATTAGACACATATGTGATATCAGAGCTTGTTAAACCTTCACCGGATGCGAAAGTTGTTGCTTGGTTGAGTAGTACCCCGACCGAAAGATTATATTTAAGTGTTATTACAATAGGTGAAGTACGAAAAGGCCTGACAAAACTTCCAGATTCTAAGCGGAAGGATAGGTTAACAAATTGGCTCAATACTCTACTTGAAGATTACCAAAATCGAATCTACCCAATAAATCTAACAGTTGCAGAGAATTGGGGAATAATTCAAGGGAATGCTGAGAAAAGCGGAAAACCAATGTCTTCCTTAGATAGTCTAATTGCTGCTATAGCTTATACTCATAATCTGATTTTAGTTACCAGAAACGAGCGTGATTTTGAAGCAAGCAATCTACCAATTCAAAATCCTTGGGCGGCATTACCAGGTTAACATCACTCAAGCCGACCTGCGAGCACGCGCGTTTTCTGGAGGTAACTCATTTATTTACAGCGCACAAAGTTGATTGCCTAACTGGTCGGTAGGCGGCTTAGCTCGGTCGTTAGCGCGCCAAGCGCAGCTTGGCGCATCTTGACGGGTGAAAGTCCCGACCGGGTAAGGGTTAACCACCCACCCGTATTAAGTGTTGCACCTGTGGCGGAGTAGGAGATAATTCTTCTGCGAACAAGACAGGTGAAGCGTACACAGAGAATCCTGTAGGCCGCAGGGGAGGCCGTGCTCCCCTAAGTGCTGGTACAGCCTCGAAACGAGCATGTTGCAGTCGGCGAGCGTGTTAACGATCGTGAAGCCGATACAATACAGGATCGAGACTTTTTGCAGGGCTTGCCCTGAGCACTGAGCGATGGTGAGATCCTTGAGGGCTGCCGGGGTCATCAGGCCGTGGCATGCAGGAAGAGATGCGACAGGAACTTGGGAGGCCCCATGGACTCCTTGAAAGTTCAAGGTAGGACAACCAAACCGGTAACGGCAAGGGGACTGACGGTCTGTGGGGAGTCGGATCAGCCCATAGTACTCTGAGACGGTAGGGCCGCTCACACGCCTTCGCTAAAGCTTTGGCGGCGCAGGCACGGGGAAGGGGCTGACGGTGGTACGCAGCCTTCAAAGGAAACTTGTACCGGACATGTAGGGCTGGACTAATACAAGCCAACCTCACTGAAGGGGATAGCAAAGCCCTGATTTCTTTCAAGGGCCACGGAAGCGAGTACCATTGAGGAGCCCGGTGCGGGAAAACTGCACGCCGTGATCTGTGCGGGGGGGAACCGGGTAACTGGTTTCCCTACCGCGACAGCATCGTGCAGTTAAGTCTGGCCCTTGCTTATCAAGGGATTCCTTTCATACGAGGTGAAGCTATGTGGAACTATCGAGTTGTACGGAAAAAGAATAATTACATTGATCCTGCAAATAAAAAAGAAAGAATAGATTACACCTATGCCATACATGAGGCGTACTACGATGGAAACGGATATGTAGGGGCTATCACCCAAGATCCGGTAGGGCCCTTTGGAGAGAATATAGAAGAGCTAATGCATTCTTGGGTGATGATGGCAGAGGCATTCAGTAGGCCCGTTCTTGATTATGATAAAATTCCTGAACCGGGATACGACAGAAAAAAGGATCCTATAGGATCTGAACTTGATAAGAGGCTGAATGAGATCAAAGCTGGTAACAAGGATGGGATCCCCTGGGAGCATGTAAAAAAGGAGTTGGAAAAGAAGTGGGGTCCGTTTGACGAAGAAGCCTATCAAAAACAGGTAGACGAAGAAAGATTGGAAAAGGAGAAGATTCATAGTGAGGCCTTCATAGGCACACCAACGCTTAAAGAACTCATCAAGAAAATGTATTCGAATTATCATGAATATATCCAACGCGACAGGGTTGAAAATCCTTGGAAATACCCGGCAAAGGATGCCTAACCTTGCTCTTTCAACCGGCAGCTAAACGCTGCGGCTGAAGAGCCCGTTAGTCATACAAGGGAACATAAATAAGAATGAAACCTGCCGAATTCTGGAAGAATTTTAGGCTTGGGGAAGAGCTCAGCATCTCAGGGGCGTTCGTCTATAACGGCCTGGATCTGGGGTCGGACCGAGCTAAGCATCTTAAAAAATGAAAAAAGAGTCTTGAAAATAGCCATTTTTTGATCTTAAACATACCATTTTGGGTGCAAAACTGCAGGTCTAAGGATATTTTTGAAATACTATTTAGCTTAAAAGGCCCTTTTGGGGGCCAAAAAGAGTCGTTTAAGACAATTTCAGGGCCTATTTTGGGCTTCTTTTGCTGTTATTATAGTCGGTTGCCGTGGCCCGACCCCAATTGAACTAATTGAAGTGACCTTGATCGTTATAAATATGGTAGAAATCCTAATTTCAATATTTACCGCGCTATTCAAAATTTGATACTGATAACAATGAAAAAAGTCGTTCTGATCACCGGATGTTCCACAGGTATTGGCCGCACCCTGGCAACGGAATTTCAAAAAAAGGGATGCAAAGTGTATGCAACGGCAAGAAAACTCGAGGCCATCGAGGACCTTGAGTCAAAGCAGATTGCCGTTGACCGCCTGGATGTCACCGACGACCAAAATATTTCTGAAGTTGTCGACCGGATCACTCGCAACGAAAAGCGTATCGACATTCTGGTCAATAATGCCGGTTACGGGTTGATGGGGCCGCTGATTGAAACCCCCGGAGAAGAACTGGCTCTGCAGTTTTCGACCAATGTTTTTGCACCGATGGCCCTGATCAACCAGGTGGTTCCCCTGATGATCTCCAGACGCAGCGGCACTATCGTCA